>CAMFKC010000312.1 GCA_945956975.1 uncultured Methylocystaceae bacterium
CGCGGTCTATCATGACCATGTAATAAGGCACCCAGTCCCGCACGGACGGGTTCAATCGCAAGCCTTCGGGAACGCAAGGCACCAGCTGCGCCGAGGTCACCGAGTCGCCGCTCGCAAAAAGCGTGACGTCATGGCCGAGAGCGGTCAATTCTTCGCAAAGCCATGAAACAACGCGCTCGGTTCCGCCATAGAGGCGCGGCGGGACAGACTCCATAAGCGGCGATATTTGCGCGATCTTCATGCTGGCTTGGCCTCGTGTCCCACTGCCGCAACCGTTGCGGTTCCAATAAGTTCCCCGAAACTCGCGCGTCTTTTCGCAGGCTCAGCTCGCAGCGGGGAATGGCGCACGCGACACGGTCGAGGCGTCCCCGCCTTTCAACTCCTTCAACACCTGCGCGCCGCGAAGATGCAGGTAATCCGGCTGAAACATCGCGGCCGCTGCGAGCGCCACGAGGTCTTCGACGACCAATGTGCGCCCGTCGAAGGCGATCAATCCGTCCTTGCGCAGGCTTTGCAACGTACGGTTGGCGTGAACGGGCGTTATTCCAACGCTGTCTGCAATTTCCTCTTGCGACGCCGGAAAGTCGAAGCCGCCGCCATAGACGAGCCCGAGGTCTCGGGTGCGGCAGTAGAGCTCGCAGAAGAGATGCGCCACCCGCGCCCGCGCGTCGCGCTGGCCCACGCTTGAAAGCCATTCCTGCGAAATCGAGAGTTCCCGCGCGGCCAAGTCCAGCAGCATGGCCGACAGCTCCGGCGGCAACAGCTCAGGTTCAGGCGATTGAACCGCGAAAATCGTCGACGGCTGCATCAGCCTGACATTGTGATCGAGCGGTTCGCCGCGCAGCATGCCGAAGCTGACGGCGTCGCCTGGCAGGAGATAGCCAACGATCTGCCGCCGCCCGTTCGGCAGTTGCTTGTAGCGATAGCCCAAGCCCTCGGCGAGGATCGCGACCACGCCGGCGACATCCCCCTCGCGGTGGAAGTCGCCCCGTCGCGCCGTCAGGCGTCGGACAGAGGTCGTGCGTTCGCCCGCGGTCTGCTGGTCCTGCTGCAGCAGCAGGGCTTCGAGACGAGCAAGCAGCGCCAGCGGCATGAACAACCTTGTCGAGTGAGGAACCCGCGGAACAACGCGCAGGCCACGTCAAGGTTGCGCCAGGCAGGGGCGCCAAAGTCAGCTGCGTCCGCGATCAGGCCCGTCCGAAGGTCTCGTCGAAGGAATAGCCGGCGCCGCGCACCGTACGGATCGGATCGCGCTCGCGCCCGCGCACGAGCGCCTTCCGCAGGCGCCCGACATGGACGTCGACCGTCCGCTCGTCGATCTCGGCCGCCGTGCCCCAGACAAAGTCCAGGAGCTGGGCGCGCGAGAACACGCGGCCCGGCTTTTCGAGAAGAAACTCCAGCAGCCGGAATTCGGTCGGGCCGAGATGGATGTCGCGCCCGGCGCGACGCACACGGCGCGTTTCGCGATCGAGGTCGATGTCGCCGGCCCTGAGCCGCTCGGCGATGCGTTCGGGCTTGGCGCGGCGCAGCAGGGAGCGCACACGCGCCATTAGTTCGGGCACCGAGAACGGCTTGACGACATAATCATCCGCGCCGACCGACAGGCCTCTAATGCGCTCGGCCTCCTCGCCGCGCGCGGTCAGCATGATGATGGGTAGGTTGCGCGTGTCGTCGCGCGCGCGAAGGCGCCGGCAGATTTCGAGACCCGAAACGCCGGGCAGCATCCAGTCGAGGATCACGAGATCGAAAGCGCCCTCTGCAATATGGACTTCCGCTTCGTCGCCGCGCTCGACGCGTTCGACGACATAGCCTTCCGATTCCAGATTGTAGGTGAGCAGCAGCCCCAATGCCTGCTCGTCCTCGACGATCAGGACTCGCGGCGGGCGCGTCGGCGGCGCTTCCTTGAGAGAGAGAGGTCGCTTGTCTTCCATCAAGGCGGCGCTCATTTGGCGATCGTCTCGAGCGCGCCCTTCGGACGCTCGCTCTGCGGAGCCTCGCCGGTGACGAGATAGATCACCGTCTCGGCGATATTGGTGGTGTGATCGCCGATCCGCTCGATGTTTTTCGAGCAGAACAGCAAATGCGTGCAGAACGTGATGTTGCGCGGATCCTCCATCATGAAGGTCAAGAGGTCGCGGAACACGGAATCTTCCAGCGCATCGAGTTCGGCGTCGCGCGTCCAGACTGCGCGGGCGCGCTCGACGTCGCGTTGCGAATAGGCGTCGAGGACGTCCTTGAGCTGCATCGCGGCGAGTTCGTGCATCGACTTGAGGCCGACGATGGCCCGCGGCATGCGCGCTTCCGCGGCGATCTTGGCCGCGCGCTTAGCGATGTTCTTGGCGAGGTCGCCGACGCGCTCGAGATCGCCCGACACGCGAATCGCGGCGACGCATTCGCGCAGGTCGACCGCGAGCGGCTGGCGGCGCGCGATCGTCAGGATCGCATTGTCCTCGATCTCGCGCTGGAGCATGTCGAGCCGCGGGTCGACGGCGATCGTCTTCCGGGCGAGCTCGGAATCCAGCCGGGCGAGCGAATCCATCGCGTCCGACAGCATCTGCTCGGCGATGCCGCCCATTTCGGCGATGCGCTGGCCCAGCGTGCCGAGTTCCCGGTCGTAGGCCTTTACGATGTGATCGGTCATCGATCTCTCCTGTCGTCCGCGTTCAACCGAAGCGGCCGGTGATGTAGTCCTGCGTCTTCTTGTTCGACGGCGTGGTGAACAGCTTGTTGGTCGGGCCGTACTCGACGAGTTCGCCGAGATACATGAAGGCCGTGTACTGCGATACGCGCGCAGCCTGCTGCATGTTGTGAGTCACGATCGCGATCGTGTATTTCTCGCTCAGTTCGTCGATCAGCTCTTCCACCTTGGCGGTCGAGATCGGGTCGAGCGCCGAACAAGGCTCGTCGAACAGGATCACCTCCGGCTGGATGGCGACGGTGCGGGCGATGCACAGGCGCTGCTGCTGGCCGCCGGAGAGGCCGAGCCCGCTGGTGTGCAGCTTGTCTTTTACCTCGTTCCAGAGGGCTGCGCCCCGCAAGGCTTCTTCGACGCGACCGTCGAGTTCGCTTTTCGAGGGCTTGTCGTAGAGGCGGATGCCGAAGGCGATGTTGTCGTAGATCGTCATCGGAAATGGCGTCGGCTTCTGGAACACCATGCCGACCTTCGAGCGCAACAGGTTGAGGTCCTGCTTCGGCGAGAGAAGATTCTCCCCATCGAGCAGGATTTCGCCTTCCGCGCGCTGGTTCGGATAGAGGTCGTACATGCGGTTCAGCACACGCAGCAGCGTGGATTTGCCGCAGCCCGACGGGCCGATGAAGGAGGTCACCTCGTTGGCGTGCAGTGGCAGCGAGATGCCCTTCAGGGCCTTCGTTGCGCCGTAGTAGAAATCGACGTTGCGAATATCGACCTTGATGCTCCGGTTCGCCACATCCGCCGGCGACTGGATCGTGACGCCGCTGCTTCCGTTCGCTGTAGGTGCGTTCATTTCGTTGCGCTCCTCGATCCGATGGCGCGTGCTGCGATGTTGAGCGCCAGCACGGCGAAGGTAATGATCAGCGCGCCCGCCCAGGCGAGCCGCTTCCAGTTGGGGTCGGGGTTGTTGATGAAATTGTTGATGGTGACCGGCAGGTTGGCGATCTCGCGGGTGAGGTCGAGCGTCCAGAACTGGTTGGACAGAGCCGTGAACAGAAGCGGCGCCGTCTCGCCGCTGATGCGCGCCACCGCCAGCAGGAGACCGGTGATCAGGCCGGTCTTGGCCGCCTTGTAGGCGACTTTCTGCACGACGATCGCGCGCGGCATGCCGAGACCGGTCGCCGCCTCGCGCAATTGCTGCGGCACCAGCAGGAGCATGTTCTCGGTCGTGCGCACGACAACGGGGATGACGATCACGGCCAGCGCCAGAGCGCCCGCGATGCCCGAGAAGCCGTGCATCGGCACGACGACGGCGCCATAGATGAAAAGGCCGATGATGATGGAGGGCGCCGAAAGCAGGATGTCGTTGATGAAGCGCGTCACCATCGTCAGCTTTTCGTAGCGGCCATATTCGGCCATGTAGGTGCCCGCGAACAGGCCGATGGGCGCGCCAATCGCGACGCCGATGATCGTCAGGACGAGACTGCCGACGATCGCGTTGAGCAGACCGCCGCCTTGAACATTCGGCGGCGGCGTCATCTGCGTGAAGACAGCCAGATTGATGCCGCCCAACCCGTTCCAAAGCAGCGTGGCGAGGATGATGAACAGCCATGCAAGGCCAAATGCCGTTGCGGCGACGCAGAGTCCCATGGCCAC
>CAMFKC010000313.1 GCA_945956975.1 uncultured Methylocystaceae bacterium
CCCTTCAACCGCGCGAGCAAGGCCTCGCCGCCCTCGCCTGCCCGCGCCGTCCCCGTGATCGACAATTTCATATCGGATAGTGAGATCTTGCCCGCGCCCATCTGCGCAAACGCGCCGAGTGCGGCGCGGGCGGCATCGAGGAAGCTGCGCGCGGCGCCGCGCGCCACCTGCATCCGGTCGACGATCGCGGCCCCAGGCGCGGCTGCCTTGGCTGCTGCGAGGATCGCCGCGCGCGCCTCTTCGGAGGGAACGAATCCTTCCAGGGTGATCGTCCCGCCATCGTAGGCCGCAGACCACCCATAGGGCGAGACGACGGGCGGATTGACGTCGACTTTCGCAAGCGAGAGGCCGGCTGGAATATCCTTCAGCGCGGCCAGCGCGGCGGCGTATCCCGTCGAATCCCCGGCGTCGCCGGACATCGTCAGCGCGTTGTCGCTGAGGCGCGCCTTGCCGCCGACCAGCGTGCCCAGGGCGCCGAGCGCGCTCTTGGTCCAGGCCAGGAAGGCGCCGCCGGCGCCCGCGCCGAGTTGCATGCGATCGACGATTGTGCGGCCCGCAAATGCAGCGCGCGCTTGGGCGACGATATCGGCGCGCGCGTCCTCGGACGGCGTGTAGCCTTCGAGCGTCACGGTCTTGCCGTCGTTCGTCACGGACCAGACGTAGGGCGAGATCGCGGGAACGACGATCTTGTTTGCGGCCAGGGACAGGCCGCTGGGCAAGGTCTTCAACGCGCTGACGGCCGCAGTGTAGGCGCCTGGATCGTTCGCCACCCCCGAGGCCGTCAGCGCCCCATCCGACAGAGAGATTGCGCCCTTGCCGAGTGCGGCCAGCGGCGCAATAGACGCGCGCGCCCAGTCCGCGAAATTGGCCGAGGCACCGCGCGCATAGACCATGCGGTCGTCGATTTTCGGTGCGATCGCCTGCACGGCGGCGACGATCTTCGCGCGCGTTTCGGGATCGGGAACCGACCCCGTCAACACGATCGTATCGCCGTCGCGGCTGGCGGCGAAGGTGAAGGGCCTGGCTTCTGCGGGAAGTCCCACGCCGTTGGCGACAAGACGGACGCCGTCCACAGCATCCACGATCGCAGCCGCCCTGGACTGGTCCTCCGGCGCGAACGCCAGCCCGCTGAGCGTAACGTCGCGGCCGGAAACGGAAACGCCTGCCTTTCCGAGGCCGACCGTGGCGATGGAAGTCGCGGCGCGCTCGACCAGATCGTCGCGAATTTCATGCGGCTTGAGAATGATGGCGACGATGAAGAGCAGCAGGAGCGGAATGAGGCCCGGCAACCATTGATGGGGACGGCACATGCTGAAAACCCGCGAATAAACGAGGCGCGACCGCGCCGCATGAAATCATCGCCGGCCGCTGCGGGTTGCGCACCGGCCTGTTGGCCACGGTCAAGCATATGCGCCGATCCGCGCCTGTCCAACCTTGCGGAACAATGGGCGCGGGTTTGCCCACATGGCGGTTCGACGCGGGGCGGAAAAAATGAACGACGACAGCCTGCGCCGTCAAAATAAAAAACCCCGGCGCTTTCGCGCCGGGGTCTCTAGCGTCTCGGATCTCAGTGAGATCAGAAAGCGCGGATCATGCGGAGACGGCCGCGGACCAGGTCCGACTGCGACTTGAAGGCCGGGAGGCCAGCAGCGATGAGCGCCGCGTCGGTCGCGAGACCGGTCGGACGGCTCACGATGCCGTGCATCCAGGTGACTTCCGCGCCGATCTCGAAGCCACGGATCGGGTTCCAGCCGATGCCGCCCACAAGGTCGAATTCCTTGTAGTTGGTCACGCCGGACACGAAGGACGTGGCGCCGAGGGCGAGAGCGCCCGGGATCGGGTTCAGAGCAGCGTTGCTGTAGTTGATCTGGTAGTAGGCGGCAGCCAACCACGACTTGACCGTGGGGGTCCAGTAGTGGGTGAACGCGCCGACGACAGCGAAGCCCTTCGACTTGTCGCACGAACCGGAGTACGTGTAGACGCAGTCGCCGTCGGTGACGCCTTCCTGCCAGCCGTTACCCGACGAGACGCGGGCAATGCCGACGCCGTAGTTCGTCGAGGAATACACGCCGTTCACGAACGCGAAGTTCGAGCCGGTGAGGTAGCCAGCAGCGCCTTGGGCGTAGGTGGCCTGCAGCCAGAGGTTGTCGCCGGGGGCGAGCATCGGCAGGTTGAACTTCACACCGCCCTGAACCGCAAATCCGAGACCATCGGTCTTGGTGAGGGTCGAGAGCAGCGGGATGCCGACCAGAGCCGCGCCGCTGTAGAGGCCGACGCCGACGCGATGCAGAGCGCCGGAGATCTGGGCCGAACCCCAAGGCTGATCGACGCGCAGGTTGGCGACGATGTCAGGCATGCGGGTGCCCAGGAACTGGACGACCGTCGGGGGAACCGCGGTGCCCACGAAGCCAGCCGGCGTGATGACGGTCGGGATCGCGCCACGAGCGCGATGCGAGACTTCGTCTTCGATCGACAGGGTGGCCGAGAAGCCGCCGCCGAACGTCGCGGTGTAGGCCAGGCCGTTGACGGTCTGGTTCGAGCCGCGCAGACCGGAGTAGGTCGCAGCGTCCGCATAGAAGTCGAACATCGACTGGATGCGGCCCATGGTCAGGCCAGCGAACTGGATGAAGGCCTTGTTCAGGACGGTCGACTCACGAGCAGCCTGCGTGCCGAGGGCCGGGTTGCCGAGAACCGCGTTGGACAGAGCGCCCGTATTCGCGACCGCGCCCGAACCGAAGTACGAGTCAACGCGGATGAACGAACGGACCGTGCCCCACGGGGACTGCGTGCGGGCGTCGAGTTCGACGCGGCCGAGAGCCGCCCAAGCAACGGCGTCGCGCGACACGCCGGGGATCAGGCCGGGAGCGCCGCCAGCGCCGCCGATGCCGAGAGCAACGCCAGCGAGGTTCAGACGGGCCGGGGTGTTCGAAACCGCGACTTCGGCGAGGACGAGGCCGCCGACGCGAAGGCAGGTGTCCGTGCCCGGGATGTAGAAGAAGCCGGCGCCGTAGGCGTCGCAAATCTTCACGTACTGCACCGGCGCAGCCTTGCGCGTCGGCAGGTCAGCAGCCTGAGCGCCGGCGACGGTCGCGAGGACCGTGGCGGTGCCGAGGAGAAGGCTCTTGGCGACCTTCATATGTTACCTCCAGATAAAGAATGCCCTGATGGGCGGTTGAACTCTTCTTCTTACGAACGGAACGCTGAGCCCCGGCTCCACTTCTCTGGGGATGGGCGGGGAAGCCGGAAGCTTGCCTGCGCATCCTTCGGAGCGGGGTGGAACGGGCCCTGCTCGCAGAATGTTCATAAACCTGTTTTCGCCACGGTTGAAACCAAATCACGGCTTAAACAGCCATATCTGCCGGTGCGTTGCATTCACGCCACAGTTGTTTTGCAACGCAACACAGCGAAAAATCACCATAAATATCAGCTACATAGATTTATCTGCGCGCGGCCGGCCGGATATGAGCCACATCGGCGGTTCGCTACCGTGCAATGGCCGCCCTTCGCCACATTGCCGCCGGGCGGTCCCCCGCCCCGCCTCGGCGCCCCGAGGATTCGGTCGCGGCGCGGACGCAGCCCGCTGCCCATTTCTGTAGCCCCTCCCCCGTCGCCTGGCGATGCGGGATGCGCCGACTCGTTGAGCTTCGACTTGAGCTTAGATGCGACCGGCCGGCTCGGGCCGCGAAATCGTGTGCAAAACAGCGCGGAAGCGCCGGCGCTCGCCGCGGGCGCTTGCCAATCGCGCGCCGCCGGGGCATATCACCCCGGCGTTATGGGTCTTTTGCCTACGCACGCGGAGACGTGGCCGAGAGGCTGAAGGCGACGGTTTGCTAAATCGTTATAGGGGAAACCCTATCGTGGGTTCGAATCCCACCGTCTCCGCCAGACGCCCGCGCATCTATCCCGCGCCCGCGGTTCTCCCTCCCGGCATCGCCAAGCCGAAGCTGCGTTGAAGCCAGAGCGGCGACTGGCGCGTTTGGGGCCACAACCCCGGGGCGGCCGCCGGCATGGAGCGATTCGACCGAGCGCGAGATCGGGCGGGTTCAAATGCAGGCTTTGATCGCGCTTCCTTCCGGTTGCGACGACGTCTGCAACGAGGCATGGAGGACAGGCTGCACGCCCGGGCGGGCGCGTGCGGCGGGATGATGCGGTTGAAGCAATCTAGAACATCTCTCACCAGGCTGTTGGCGTTGTGCGCATCGGCTGCGTTCGCGCTCGTCGCCGCTTCGGCGCAGCAGCGCGATCCGCCCCTGCCCCCGCCTCGGCCCACGACGCTGCCGCAGCC
>CAMFKC010000314.1 GCA_945956975.1 uncultured Methylocystaceae bacterium
CCGGGCATCTCGTCCATCGGCGCCGCGGTCGCCGATCCGGGCCGAAACGAGGTGATGGGATTCTGTCTGTCGTTTCCGACCGTCGCGGCTGACGCCGCGACACAAGACCGTATCGCGGAGCGCGTAGCTCAACACGCGCATGCCCTAGGGCTGCGCATGCGCGATCCGGAATGGTCTCGATCTCAGGCAGGCTGAGACATTCGGCTGTCCGAGCTGACGGCGACGCGCCTGGCGCGGGCTTCGAGCGAGCGCGTTCGCACCAACGCCTACACGGCCGTGAAGCGGTTCGTGGCGACGAGGCGACAGAGTGATGGGCCTAATCCTGTCCAGGTTCGCTTCGGGACGCCGCCCGGCTATGTTTCGGCCCTTGAATTGCGGCGAGTCGTCGACCCTGGGTTTCGCGCCATCATCGCCGGGGTCGTGGTCCTTCCAAGGTCAAACGTCTCATGATGTTGTTCAGGTCGTGTGCCTCGATGTGTGCAACGATGTCCTTAGTGGACGTCAGCCGAAACCACGAGGCCGTCACAACCGCCGTCCCGGTCGTGACCAACTCAGTGGGGGTGGATCACGCTCGCTGCCTCAACAGGCCGTAGGCCGCCGCGCAATACGTCAGCGCGAGAAGCCACAGCGTCAGGACCTGGGTCGATACTGCGGAGAGCGGCGCGCCCATCTGCGACACGCGCAGGAAGGCATCGATCGCCGATGTACTCGGCACCAGCATCGCCAGCCACTGCACCGCCCGTGGCATCGCCTCGAACGGCCATGCGAAGCCCGCGAGGAAAAAGAAGATCATGCCGATCGCCGCCATGATGAGCTGGAGGGCCAGCGGGTTGCGGATGAGGGCGGCGAGCACCATCCCCGCGCCGCCGACGGCCAGCACGAACGGCACGGTCAGAACCGCTATCTCCCAGATCGAGCCGAGCCGCGGGATGCCATAGAACCAGGGCAGCACGACGAGGTAGAACGGCACGATGACGGCTTCGATCAGGAGGCAGGCCAGAAGCCGGCCGGCCATCGTCGCCGCGACGTCTCGCCGGGCCGCCCCCGGGTCGTGCAGTGTTCCCAGAAGCGCGACGCCGATGAGCAGGGTCTGCTGCAGGATGAGGACGAAAGCGGCCGGCAGCAGATAGGTCGCATAGCCTCCCTGCGGGTTGAACAGGGGCACGGCGACGAGCGGCATCGGGTCGCTCGCGGCCATTGCGAGGCTTGGATCGACCCCGGCGCCGACGAGGCGCGCCCCCTCGATTTCGGCGCCCACCGTGCGGGCGACGCCGACGACCGCGCCGACGACCTGCTGGTAGAGCAGAAAATAGCTCGCATCGGCGTGGAGGACGATCGGCGAACGGCGCCCGTGCAGCAGTTCGCGCTCGAAATCACGCGGGATCAGGACGATGCCATGCGCTTCGCGCGCCATCACATGGCGCTCGGCATTCGGCAGGTCGGGCGCAGTGAAGGCGATGCTGACGCCGGAGGTGGCATCGATCCGCCGCGTGAGATCCCGGCTCGCGACCGTGCCGTCGAGATCGACCACGACGACCGGCACGTTACGCAGCGCTTCGGCGAGGTAGGGCTGCGGATAGAAGGCGGCGTAGATCAGGACCGCGCCGATGAGCACGCCGAACACGGGCTGCAGCCGGAAGATCCGGCGCAGCTCGTCGCGGCAGGCGGCGATGACGGCGGTCATTGCGTCACGCCCTGGGCCGGGCCGCTGGACGAGACACGCTCCCGATCCGCGCGTTCACGCCTGTACTCGATCACGAGCGCCGAAAGAATGGCGAATGCCGTCACGAACACGGCGAGGATGAGGATCGGCCGGGCGGAGAGGTCGAGCGGCGTGCCGCGCACGGTCTGGTCGATGCGCGCGTCGAGATACCAGGTTCCAGGCAGGATCGCCCCCCAGCCATAGGCGAACGCTCCCATGCCGAGACGCGGAAAGCCGATCCCCATGAAACCGAAGGCGGGCGCAGTCACGAGGGTGCCGATGCTCACCGCGCTCGCTGCGGGGCGCAGCAGAAGCGCCAGCAGCAGGCCGATGAACTGACAGGACAGGATGAACAGCACGCCGACGAGACCGAGCGCCGTCATGCTGCCCCGCAGCGGCAGGCCGAAAAAGCCGAACAGAACGATGTCCATGCTCATCAGCAGCGCGATGTGGATCAAGGTGTAAGGCAGGATCTTACCGAACATGGCTGGCCAGAGGCCGCCTCCGAGGCGCCCCAGGATCCGCACACGGTGGGGTGTGCCGAGGTCGAGCCCCGCCGAATAGCTCGTGCCCGTCACCACGGTGATCTGGAGGATGGCGGGCAGGAGCGCGGCAAGGAGAAAATGGACGTAGTTCAGGGTCGGGTTGAACAGCGCATGCGTCTGCACCGGCACCGGCTGGAGGGATTCCTGCGCGGCCGCGACGGGCTGCCCCTGCGCGTTGCGCAGGTTGAGCCGGATCCCGGCGGCCGCACTGGGCACGGCTGCATTGATGCCGCGCAAGACGAGATTGCCGGTGGTCAGCATCTGGGTGTTGTAGAAGAAGACCACCTCCGGCCGGCGGCCGGCGGACACGTCGCGTTCGAGGTCGCGTGGCAGCATCAGCAATCCGTGGATGCGGCCGGACAGGATGGCCTGCCGTCCTTCCGCGAGATCGGCGAAAGGCACGCTCACGGCGACATCGGGCGTTCCGTCGACCATGCGCACGATGGTGCGCGAGAGCTGTGAGCCGTCGAGATCAAGCACGCCGACGGGAAGCTTCGTCGCGAGCCCGGCGCTGAAGATCGCGGTCAACACCGCAGCCATCGCGGCGGGAACCACCGTCGTCAGGGCGAGCAGAAAAGGCCGCCGGAGAAGCCATCTGCACTCGCGCCAGAACACCAGCAGGAAACCGGCCGGCAGTGCCCGACGGCTATGCATGTCAGCGCGCCTGGTTCGGCCGGGCCGCGACAACGCTCATGCCGGGCCGAAGGCCCTCGACAGCGTCGACGGGGGCTGCCCGCACCTCGAACGTGCGCAGGTCGAAGTCGCCCGTGGCGCGCGTCGCACGCCAGGTCGCGTATTGTCCCTGGACGTTGATGAGGGTGACACGAACCGTCAGCCGGCGTTGGCCCAGCGCCGGTATCGTCACCTCGAAACGGTCGTCGATACGCAGCCCGTCGAGGAGATCCTCGCGCAGGTTGAAGGTGAACCAGGGTGCATCGACCGCCGTCAGCGCGTAGAGCGGCGCTCCGGCGCCGAAATTCTCGCCAGTCTCTGCGACGCGGGTCGTCACCTGTCCCTTGATCGGCGCCCTGATCGTCAGCTCGGCGATGTCGGCCTGCCGTTGTGCGAGCGCGGCCTCCGCCTGCTTGACCTGCGCGGCGGCGAGCGCCCTTTCTTCCGGGCTCGCGCCCGCTGTCGCGAGCTGGAGCGCCGCCTCGGCCGCCTCGCGCTTGCGGATCGCCGCCTCCAGGTTCCGCGTCGCCTCGTCGACACGTGCCTGCGGCGTGTTTCCGCCGCGCTGCAACTGCGCCTGCCTGTCGAAGCTGTCCTGATAGAGCACGACGTCGGCCTGCGCCGCAGCCAGCTCCGCCCTGCGGGCCGCGATCGTTTCGGGACGTGTGCTGCTGACACGCGCGAGATCGGCCTTCGCCACGGCGAGGCTCGCCTGCGCCGCGATGAGCGCCGCCTCGAGCTGCGGGCTCTCCAGCTCGGCGATCACCTGCCCGGCCTCGACGCTGTCGCCGACGCTTTTGTGAAGCTTCGTGACGCGGCCTGCGACCCGCGCGCTGATGTCGACCCGGTCGGCCGAGACCTCACCCTGGACCGTGAGCGGTGGCGGCCGAGTGGCCAGCCAGAATAGCACTGCAAGACCGGCGAGCGCGATGACGAGAAGGATCGGTTTCAGCTTGCCGGTCATGGCAGTCTCCTCATAGGCGCCGCGGAGGAGCCACCCATGGTGGCCGGATGGTTCGGAATAAAGGGGGCGCGCAACGGTTGCGTCTCAACTGCCGCACGAACGGTCGGAGCGGCTCGCCCAGCCTGCATCGCCCAGCCATTTCAACGCCGGCAGGGACGGCATGAACATGTATTCGCCGCCGCGCAGGCGGTTGAATGTCGTGACGCCATTGACCCTCCGGCGCGCCGGATCATCCGGCATGGTGAACGTGCCGGGTTCCTCGTGGAGGCCGACGATCGGGTCCCGCTCCGTCCCCAGATCGATGAAGTTGGCGCGATTGATCCATTCCTGCTGCAGGAACTCGATCGTGTCGTAGGCGCGCGCGCTGATGAAGATGAAGAACAGGCCGCGTTCCTCC
>CAMFKC010000315.1 GCA_945956975.1 uncultured Methylocystaceae bacterium
GCCGCAGGCAGTCCCCATCCGCGACGCGTGGCCTGATGAGTTCAAAGGATCGCCATGCGCGGCGTTTTCAGCGCATGGCGCGGACAGGCTCGCTGCCTGTGAGCGGCCCCTTCAGCCCCAGGACGGAAAGCCGCTCCGTCGTCCCGCGCCACCCCCCTTGGACGCGGGCGACGCCCGGGGTTTGCGCAGCACGACGTCATCGACGTCCAGCAAAGGAACGATGCATGAGCGCGCTTCCGTGGCTTCAGCACACGCTGCCGGCGCAGACCGGCTTCGATTCATCCCGCGCGCTTGGCCTGCTGGCGATCGTGTGCACGGCGGCGCTGGCCAGCGCGCTGTCGGCCTGGCGCACCCATCCTCCGGCGGGTCGAACAGGCGGCGACAAGCCGTGAACGGGTTCGACACGCTGCTGAGCGGCCTCGGCGCCTCGTGCCTGTGCGCGGCGCCGGTCGTGGCGATGGCCGCCTTCGATGTCGACGAATCGCGGCCCTTGCGGAGCGGGCTCAACTGGCTCGCCGCCGGCTTGCTCGCAGTGGCGATAGCAGCCGCCGTGTGGTCATAGGCGAAACGCGGGGCCCAAAGCAAAAGGGCGCGCTGTTGGCGCGCCCTTCGGCATTCTTCAGTCTTTTCTTCGGATGAAACGCCCGGGCGCTCAGGCCTTCGGGGTCATCGCGGACTTGGCGGCTTCGCCGAGTTCCTTGGCCTGCTCCTGCAGGGCGGCCATCTGGGCCTTGAGGTACTCGGTCTGCAGGGTCAGCGCCTGCTGCGGGTCGGTCGCCTTCACGAGCGCCTCGGCGTGGTCGAAAGCGGCCTTCGCATTGGTCTGCGCGATGGTCATGACCTTGGCGTTCAGGTCCTTGAGGCCGGCCGGAATGGCGATCGGCGACTTCTCGGCCTGCTCGGCAGCCTTCTGGGCGGCGCCAACGAAGGCGTCGAACGCCTTGCGGGCCTGATCAACGCCCTTGATGGCGAGGTCGCGCATTTCGGCAGGAACTTCGAATTTCGGGAAGGTCGTCATGTGGCTCTCCTTTGGTCTCCTTGGCGCGGCCCATTGGCGGCGCCGCGTCCCGGGAACGAAATGCTTATATAGCGATCATTTCGGCATTGCAACAAAAATTGTGCGATGCACAAAAAGAATTGGACGTTTCAATTTGAGACAGGAAATTGGGCGTAAGCGGGGCGGAACTCCAATGACAAAGCCCGCGGCGGAGCCGCGGGCCGTTATTTACGCAGGACGCGTCGGTCAGGCGGCGAGCCGCAGCGCCTTGATGGCGTTCTGCTTCAGGATCAGGTCGTGGATCTCCGGCTTGAAGCCGGCTTCCGCGAACTGCTTGATCCAGCGGTCGGGCTGGATGAGCGGGAAGTCCGAGCCGAACAACATCTTGTTGCGCAGCTGGCCGTTGGCGTACTGAACGATCTGCGGCGGGAAATATTTCGGCATCCAGCCGGAGAGGTCGATGTAGACGTTCTCCTTGTGCAGCGCCATCGACAGCGCCTCGTCCGTCCAGGGCCAGGACGGGTGGGCGAGAATGATCGTCATGTCCGGGAAGTCGACGGCGACATCGTCGATATGGATCGGCTGCGAATATTTCAGCCGTAGGCCGCCGCCGCCCGGCAGGCCGGTGCCCATGCCGGAATGGCCGGTGTGGAAGATGGCCGGCAGTTTGTACTCGGCGATGACCTCGTAGAGTTTGTAGGCCATCTTGTCGTTCGGGTAGAAGCCCTGGCAGGTCGGGTGGAACTTGAAGCCCTTGACCGCGCCGGACTCGATCAAGTCGCGCGCCTCGCGCACGCCCATCATGCCCTTGTGCGGGTCGATGGAGGCGAAGGCGATCATCATGTCGGAATTGGCGGCCGCGGCTTCGGCGATCTCGTCGTTCGGAATGCGGCGATTGCCGATCTGGAACTCCGAGTCGACCGTGAACATCACCAACCCGATCTTTTTCTCGCGATAATATTTGATCGTCTCGGCGATGGTCGGACGCGGCGGCGCCTTGAAATACTTGTTCGCGGCGTCCTCGAACGGCTGCCAGTACGGGTC
This sequence comes from uncultured Methylocystaceae bacterium, assembly GCA_945956975.1. Classification (GTDB taxonomy): domain Bacteria; phylum Pseudomonadota; class Alphaproteobacteria; order Rhizobiales; family Beijerinckiaceae; genus JAJXWB01. Next base: position 2,042 of record CAMFKC010000315.1, read on the forward strand.
CGGCCCCTGGCGGCAGGAGACCTCGGCATGGGTGTGGACGTCGATGGCGATGAGATCGTCGATCTTCATGGGGCTGTCCTCCAGACTCTTTGCGTCAGTATAGCTCAGAAATCATTGGTGCGCGGCTCGGCCCCCTCCCTTTCCCTCCCCGCTTCGCGCGAGAGGGGACGGCTGGCGCCCGTGATCGCGGCGTTTGGTGAAGCGGGCAATCTGCTCCCTCTCCCGCGAAGCGGGGGAGGGGTGGGGAGGGGGCGCTGCGACTGCAATCAGCCCCGCGCCTTCTCCCATTGCGCAACCGTCTTGCCGCTCGTCGCAAGCTCCACCAGCAGCTTCGAGGGCTCCCAGTGCATCGGGCCGAAGCGGTCCTTGTACTTGTTCATGCCGTCGAGCACCTTCTTCAGGCCGATCGCCTCGGCATAGTGCATTGGGCCGCCGCGCCAGCGCGGGAAGCCGTAGCCGGAGGTCCAGACGACGTCGATGTCGGCGGCGCGCATCACGATGCCTTCTTCGAGGATCTTGAAGCCCTCGTTGATCAGCGGATAGAGGCAGCGCTCGACGACCTCTTCTTCCGTGTGCGGAACCTGCGGGATCTGCAGTTCGGCGGCGCGCTTCCTGATGATCTCGACCGCCTCGGGATCGTCGTAGCGCTTCCGGTCGCCCTTCTCGTACTTGTAGAAGCCCTTGCCGGACTTCTGGCCGTAGCGGCCGTGTTCGCCGAGCGCGACTTCCGCCTGGTAGTAGGTCGGGTCGATCGGGTACTGGTCGGCGTTCGCCTTGTGCACGTTGATGCCGATGTCGACGCCGGCCATGTCGTAGACGGCGAGCAGGCCCATGGCCATGCCCCACTTCTCCATGGGCGTGTCGACCTCGCGCGGCGTCGCGCCTTCCATCACCATGCGCTCGGCTTCGCGGCCGTAGGGCTCCATCATCCGGTTGCCGACGAAGCCGTAGCAGATCTTCACCAGCACCGGCGTCTTCTTCAGCGGCTTGGCGAGTTCGACCGAGGTGCGGATCGTTTCCGCGCTGGTCTTGGGCGTGCGCACGATCTCGAGCAGCGGCATGACATTGGCCGGCGAGAAGAAGTGCAGGCCGATCACGTCCTGCGGACGCTTGGTCGCCTCCCCGATCTTCTCGACGTCGAGCGTCGATGTGTTGGTCGCCAGCACGCAGCCGGGCTTGGCCACCTTGTCGAGCTCGGCGAAGATCTTCTTCTTGAGATCCATGTTCTCGAACACGGCCTCGATGATAACGTCGGCTTCCGAGAGATCGGCGTAGCTGGTCGTGCCCTTGATGAAGCCCATGCGCTTCGCCTTGTCCTCAGGGCTCAGGCGGCCGCGCTTGACCATGGAATCATAGGTGCCTTCGAGCACGCCCAAGCCGCGCTTCAGCGCCTCGTCGCTCGTGTCGAGGATCGTGACCGGGATGCCGGCATTGGCGAAGCAGATGGCGATGCCGCCGCCCATCGTGCCGGCGCCGACAATGCCGGCCTTGGCGATGGCGCGCGGCTTGGTGTCGGCCGGTATGTCGGTCACCTTGCGGGTCGCGCGTTCCGCGAAGAAGACGTGGATGGCGCCCTTGCTCTCCGGCGTCGCCTTCGACTCGTTGCCGAGCTTCTCCTCGATCAGCAGGCCTTCGTTCAGCGGCTTCTGCGTCGCGGTGCGGATGGCGGTGACGGCGGTCTGTGCGGCGATGCGGTTGGGGTAGAGCTTCTTGGCGGTCGCCTCGGCGGCGGCGAAGATTTCCGGCGTCGCCGTTTCCGGCTTCACGCTCATCTCGCTGGTGCGGCGCGGGCCCTTGCCGGCGGCGACCAGTTCCTTGGCGTATTCGACAGCAGCGGCCGTTACGTCGCCGTCGGCGATGCGGTCGATCGCGCCGTATTCGAGCGCGGTCTTGGCGTCGAGCATCTTAGTGGAGATGATCATCTCCAGCGCCTTCTCGGCGCCGATCAGGCGGGGCAGGCGCTGCGTGCCGCCGGCGCCGGGAATGATGCCGAGATTGACTTCCGGGAAGCCGATGCGCGTGCGCGCGTTGGCGATGCGGTAGTGGCAGGCGAGCGTGATCTCGTAGCCGCCGCCGAGCGAGGTGCCGAACAGGGCCGCGACCACAGGAACGTTCTGGCCTTCGAAGCGCGCGAACAGGGCGCGGTATTCGGCTTCCTTCGGCGGGCCGGAGAATTCGCCGATGTCGGCGCCGGAGAAGAAGGTCGAGCCCTTGCAGGCGAGCACGATGGCCT
>CAMFKC010000316.1 GCA_945956975.1 uncultured Methylocystaceae bacterium
CTCGTATCCCGAACGACGCGCAATCATCCTGCGGCCAGGCATCGTCTATGGCGCGGGCAGCCGCTACTGGATCGACCGGCTGGCGGAGCGTATTCGCGCAGGCGTCTGGGGAGATTTCGGCGCCGCCGGCGATGGGGTTGCGGCGCTGATCCACATCGACGACCTCGCCGATCTCGTCACACGCGCGACCGTGCGTTTGACCGGCGACGCCCGCGTCACTCTCCCGCGCGTCGACACGCTCAATGCCGTCGGTGGAGAGACGCCAGCGTGGAACGCCTATTTCGCGGCGCTCACCGCTGCGCTCGGCGCGCCAGCCCTTCCCTCGCTCGACGCGGCCTCGCTGGCGCGGCGCGCGCCGGTCGCTCTCGCGGCAAAGGTCTGGCGCCGCGTCGGCCTGCCGGGGTTCGAGAAGCAGGCGCTGATTCCGACCGGCGGCGAACTCGCGCTTTTCGCCCGCAAGGCGCACTACAGCACGCAGGCTGCGCGCGACCTGCTTGGCTTCGAGCCGCGCGTTTCAATGGCGGACGGCCTTGCCCGCTCGCTGCCTCACGCGAAGAGATAACGGCGCGCCGACAGCGCCGGCAGGGCGATGCGGTGCGCGCCGCCTATGTCGCGCGGCGCATCCGTGCATGGCCCGAAAATACTCTGCCCCGCGTCGAACCCCAAGGTCTGAACGAATCTGCGATCGCGGGCGCTATCGACGCTTAAATCGATCGCTATATCGCGCGAACTCCGGTTGATGGCGACGACGCGCAGCGCAGTGCCATCGTCGGCCGCAAATATGGAAAGGCTCTCTGGCGCGGGATTGCCCGCGCCGACGACCCGACCGGCGAAGCCCCCGCCTCCGGCGTCGGGCGCGCGAAAAAGCCGGTAGGATTGTGCGAGCCTGTCCGCGAGGCTGCCCCAATGCGTCGCCATGAAGACGCCGCCGACTGCATAGCGTCCGAGGGCGCCCGCCAAGGCCAGCGCTGACGGCGCGCGCTTGCCGAGCCCGTAGTTGAATTCGGTGATGGCGAGCTTCGTATCCGGGAAGCTGCGCGCGATGATCCGGTGCAGGCTTGGCAGTATGGGCAGCTTCAGCGCGTCCGCGCCGCCGTGGCGCAAGGCGCTGGCGACCCAAGATTGCTCGAGAAAGCCTTCTTCAGTCAGCGACCGCGGCGCATCCAGCCTTGCGAGATCGAGCTCTTGAGAATCGGTGCGGAACAGCGATCCTGCGCTCGAGAACGGATACCAGTGCACGTCAAGCGCATCGAGCAGGCGCTTGCCGTCCTGCTCGGAGGCCTTCCGGAAGGCGTCGAGGTAGAGCGACAGGAAATTTCCATAGGCCGAATGCGCCCCCCAGTCGGGCGCGTTCTGGAAGTTGACCATGCCGGTCGCCCCCCAGCTCGCGGGTCCAAAAACCAGCGCCGCCGGGTCGATCGCCTTGATGGCGCGCGCGGCCGCGATCGAACGCGAGATGAACTCGTCAATGGGCATGCGCGTGGGCGCGACGCGCGGATGATTCTGCGTCCACAGGCCTGGTTCGTTGTCCAGCGCATAGGCCATTATGCCGCGCCGGGAGTTTGCGTCGCCGTAAGTCTTCACGAGGCGCGCGACGAGATGCGGGAGATCGCACACACGGGCATCGATCCTCTCCTCGGCTTTCGCGCCGGAGGTCCATCGCGTCGGGACAAAGCGCCGCGACGGCGCGGTATCGGCGAGGGATACCGGCCCATCCATGTCGGCAGCGACATAGGGCGCGAGCGGCAAGGTGACGAGAGAGCGGGCGCCCATGTCGAGCGAGGCCTGGTGCATGGCCTCGATCACGACAGCCGGACGCGCCCGCTCGTTACGAGGAATGCGCAACGCCTCCAGCAGGAAATCCCCGTTGGCCTGATTGTGGTTCTTGCCGGCGTTGCAGGCGTTGTTGACCCAATTGTAGGTCGTCGTCAGATCCCCGCCGAAACGCCGCGCGGTCACGCCGGCGATACGGTCGAAATCGGCCGAGGGCGCGCCGCCGTCCATGACGCCGATCTCGTTCGAGCCAAAGACGAGCGGACTAATTTGCGCGCCGGGCCTGCCGGATTGCAGCCGCACTACTACCGGCGCGTCGGCGCTGATTGCAAGGGATGGGGCACAGGAGATTGCGCTCGCCAATCCGCCCGCCAGCAGATCGCGGCGGCTCGGCGGGTTCGGCGGCATCAGGAAATCAGGCCGGAGCCGTAGAGCGTCGGGCGAAACCGCGGGGCCCACAGAACCTTGCCGAGGCCGCCATAGGCGACGGCCGAGGCGCGTTGCGCGCGGGCGCGATTGAAGGGACGAAAGGCGACCGCGAGTGCGCCGGCCGCCACGAATTGCACGAGGCCGACCACCATCCAGAAGGCGATGCGCGGCGCACGGCCGGGCTCGGCCATGTTCTGCACGAATACGCGGATCTGGCCGCTGAGGAACTTGCGTTTGCAGACATAGGCCCAGTCGAGCCGGCGCGGCGGCACCCATTCCACCACGCCTGCATTGGCGGCCCAGGCGAAGCGGTAGCCCTTCATCGTCAAGCGTTCGAGCAGAAGCGAATCCTCGCCGCCGATCTCGTTGAGGCTTTCCTCGAACGGCGCGCCGTCGGACAGGCAGAGCGCGCGCTCGAACATCGAATTGTTGGTGCCCAGGTAGGCGGACAATTCGGTGATGTCGTCGCCATCGGGCCGATCGATCGCGCGTGAGAAATAAGGCGCGAAGCCGCCGATCTCGCCCGCCTCGTCGGCGCGCGCGGCGACGGGGCCGAACACGGCCTGCGCGCCGGTGCTGCGGGCGACGCCCAGCATTTCGGCGATCCAGTCCGGCCCTGCTTCCTCGTCGTCGTCGAGAAACGCGATCCACCTGCCCTGCGCGGCGCGAACGCCGGCGTTGCGCGCGGTCGCGACGCCGGGCTCTGGCTCGCTGAGATAGATGACAGGCCAACCCTCGCCGCCGCAGGCTTCGACCACGCCCTGCGCGCTCGCATCCTTCGAATTGTCGACGACGATAATTTCGAGCGCGATCCCGTCGAGACCGGCCTGGCCCCGAACGCTCGCCAGCGCACGCTGGAGACATTTCTGCCGGTTCAACGTCGGGATGACGATCGAAACGGTCTCCATGCGGAACTCCGGAACGCCGCGCCCGTCGGAGAAGGTCTCGGCGGGGCGCAAGGGAATGTTGACCTTTGTGCCGCAAAGGTAGGACCCAAGCGTAACCATTCCCCTAAGGCGATCGTGACGATCCGCACGGGCAGCCAGATCCGGTCCGCCACGGCATGAGCACCACCGACGCGCTGACCCTGCACTATCGGATGACGCCGGCGCGCGCGCCGGCGACGCAGAAGCTGGACCGCGCGACAACCATCCTGTTCGTCGGCTTCCTGTTGCTCACTTTCGTCGGCACCCACCCGCTCCAGACCGGTTCGGTGGATCAGCGGGCCGACGGCTCCTCCCTCGACCGCTTTGTCGTCTTTTCCCTGTTCGGGCTTGCGCTTTACGTCATCTGGATGGCGCGTGGCGTGGCGTTGCGCATGATCGCCCGCAACATTGGTCTGATCTTCATTATCGGCTTCTGCATCGCCAGCATCGCCTGGTCGAGCTTTCCGGCGCTGACCTTGCGGCGCAGCATCCTGTTCTTTCTTTTGACGGCCATATCCTTCGCGGTCGCGGCCGGGGCGACGGATCTGCGCCGCCTGCATACGCAGCTCTTCTGGACGCTCGTCGCAATCGTCGTCGTCAACATTCTGGTAACCATCGCCATGCCCGGCGACGCCATCTCGCCGATCGGCGTCAAGGGCATCTACACGCAGAAGAACGTGGCCGGCATCGTGGCGTTGATCACGCTCGTCACCGGGGCGACTTGGTTGGTTGGCGCCGGCAGGCGTCACGTCGCATTCGCTCTCGCGGCAATGGCCATCGCCTTCGGCTTTCTCCTCGTCACCAAGTCGAGGACGTCGGTGAATCTCGCGTTGCTCGGCATGGCGGTCGTCGCCTTCGTCGCTCTGGCCGAGAAATTCGGGGCGGCTTTCCTCATGGCGGCCGGACTGTTGGGCGCTCTTTTGCTCGCCGCCGCGCTGATCTGGCTCGCCGTACATGATTTCGACTTCAGCTCGTCCGTCGCCGCGCTGATCGGCGACACCTCGTACTCGGGCCGCGAGGAATTATGGGAATTCGTCCGAAACGACGCGGAAAAGCGCCCGTGGCTCGGCTATGGCTACGGCGCCTATTGGGACGTCGGTCTGGCCAATGACCCTTTGATGAAGGCGGAGGCC
>CAMFKC010000317.1 GCA_945956975.1 uncultured Methylocystaceae bacterium
CTCCCGAACTTTCCGTTTCCGAACTCGCCGCCGCGCTCAAGCGCACGGTCGAGGATCGCTTCGGCTTCGTGCGCGTGCGCGGCGAAATCTCGAACTACCGGGGCCAGCATTCCTCCGGCCATGCCTATTTCTGCCTGAAGGACCAGAACGCCCGGCTCGACGCCGTCGTCTGGAAGGGCAATTTCGCGCGGCTGAAGACCAAGCCCGAGGAAGGGCTCGAGGTCATCGCCGCCGGCAAGCTCACCACCTTTCCGGGCAAGTCCTCCTACCAGATCGTCATCGAGGCCATCGAACCGGCGGGCGTCGGCGCGCTGCTCGCGCAGATCGAGGAGCGCCGCAAGCGCCTCGCCGCCGAGGGCCTCTTCGACGCGGCGCGAAAACAGCTCATTCCCTACCTGCCTGTCGCCATCGGCGTCGTCACCTCGCCGACCGGCGCCGTCATCCGCGACATTCTCCACCGCATCCGCGACCGCTTCCCGCGCGACGTCATCGTCTGGCCGGTGCGCGTGCAGGGCGAGACGGCGGCGGGCGAAGTCGCGGCCGCCATCCGCGGCTTCAACGCCCTCCCGGAAAACGGCGCCATTCGCCGTCCGGACGTGCTGATCGTCGCGCGCGGCGGCGGCTCGCTCGAGGACCTCTGGTGCTTCAACGAGGAGATCGTCGTCCGCGCCGCGGCCGAGAGCCTGATCCCGCTCGTCTCCGCCATCGGCCACGAGACCGACACGACGCTGATCGACTACGCCGCCGACCTGCGCGCGCCGACGCCCACGGGCGCGGCGGAAAAAGTCGTGCCCGTGCGCGTCGATCTTCTGGCGCAGCAGACGGAATTGGCCCGCCGCCTCGCCCACGCGCAGACGCGCCTGCTCGACCAGCGCCGCAACGAATTGCGCGGCCTCGTCCGCGTGCTGCCCACGCCGGACGACGTTCTCGGCGCGCGCCGCCAGTCGCTCGACGCCAGCGCGTCCAACCTGCGCAAGGACATGCGCGACCTGCTCGCGCGCAGGCAGCGCCGCCTCGCCGATCTCGCGAGCGTGCTCGCGCGCCATTCGCCCCATGCCGAACTCGAGCGCACGCGTCGCAGGTTCGAGAAGTCGGCGGATGCGCTCGCGCGCCTCGGCGCCGCGATCACGCCGGCGCGCGCAGAAGCCTTGACGCAAGCGAACGCACGTCTCGATCGCGCGATGGAAAACCGCATGGCGCGCGGTCGCGACCAGATCGCGCGGCGCCGCGAAACATTGGCCACATGGCATGGCCGTCTCGCGCCCGCCTTCGGGCGGCTGCATGCGTTGCGTTGGGAAAAGCTGCGCACGCTCGAAAAGCTGCGCGCGTCGCTCGGCTACGAGAACGTGCTCGCGCGCGGCTTCGCGCTGGTGCGCGACGAGAACGACGCGCCGCTGCGCAGCGCGTCCGCCGTCGCGCCCGGCCATAAACTCGTGCTGCAGTTCGCCGACGGCCGCGCGCATGCGACCGCCGATGGCGAACCGCCTGCGAAGAAGCCTGCGAAGGCCGCCAAGCCTCCGATGGGACAGGGCTCGCTGTTCTGATCGGTTGCGCGCCCGCGCGATCCATGCGCTATGCTTGTTGCACGGGCGTCGCAAGAAGCGCCCGGCAAGGGAGAAGCGGCCGCAGATGCTGATCGCGCTGATGTCGGACATTCACGGCAATCGCGAGGCTTTCGACGCCTGCCTCAACCACGCGCGGCGCCAGGGCGCGGAGCGCTACATCCTGCTCGGCGATCTCGTCGGCTACGGCGCCGATCCCGCCTATATCGTCGATGTCGCCCGTGGCATGCAGGACAAGGGCGCGGTCGTCCTGCTCGGCAACCACGACGAAGCCGTCTCGGGCTCCCTGTCGGGCATGAACGAATACGCGCGCGCGGCGATCGAATGGACGCGCGGCAAGCTCGACGTGGCGCAGAAGACGTGGCTCGCGGAACTGCCCCGCACGCACCGCGAAGGCGAGACGCTCTACGTCCATTCCGACGCCTCGAACCCGCCGGCCTGGATCTACGTCAACAGCCCGGCGGTTGCGGAGCGCTCGCTGCGCGCGACCGATGCGCATGTGACTTTTTGCGGGCATGTGCACGTGCCGCAACTCTATAATATGGCGCCGATGAAGCCAGCCATTCCCTTCACGCCGCAATCGGCGATCCCCGTTCCGCTGTCGCCCTCGCGCCGCTGGCTCGCCGTGCTCGGCGCCGTCGGCCAGCCGCGCGACCAGATCCCCACTGCCGCCTACTGCCTCTACGACGACGAGAAGCGCACGGTCAGCTTCTGCCGCGCGCCCTACGACATCGAGCGGGCCTCGCAGAAGATCAAGAACGCCGGCTTGCCCGCCATCCTGTCCGCGCGTCTTTTCATAGGCCGCTGACATGGGCCGCGACGTTCTCACGACAGGCGCGTTCGTTGACGGATTTCTGGTCCGTGAAAAACTGCATGTCGGCGGCATGGCGTCGCTCTGGCGCGTCACGCGCGACGACATCGACTTTCCCATCGTCCTGAAGACGCCGCTCATTCTCGACGGCGACGACGCCACCGCCATCGTCGGCTTCGAGATGGAGCAGATGATTCTGCCGCAACTCACCGGCCCGCATGCGCCGCGCTGCGTGGCCGTCGGCGATTTCGCGCGCCGGCCGTTCATCGTGATGGAATATGTGCAGGGCGTCTCGCTCCTGCCGGAATTCGAGCATGCGCCGCTCGCGGTCGAGCGCGTGCGCGACATCGGCGCGCGCGTCGCCACCGCGCTCGATGCGCTGCATCGCCAGCACGTCATCCATCTCGACATCAAGCCGTCCAACATCATGCTGCGCACGACGGGCGAAGCGGTGCTGATCGACTACGGCCTGTCGCGCCATGAGCAATTGCCGGATCTGCTGGCCGAGGAATTCCGCCTGCCGATGGGCACTGGCCCCTACATTTCGCCGGAACAGGTGCGCGGCGACAGGTCCGATCCCCGGTCCGACATTTTCGCGCTCGGCGTGCTGCTTTACCATCTGGCGACCGGCGAGCGGCCCTTCGGCTTTCCGCACTCGCGGCGCGGCCTGCGCAAGCGCCTGTGGCGCGATCCGGTTCCGCCGCGCGCCATCCGGCCGGAGATTCCCGAGTGGCTGCAGGAAATCATCCTCCGCTGCCTCGAGGTCGATCCGGCCAAGCGCCATCCGACCGCTGCGCAACTCGCCTTCGATCTCACCCATGTCAACGACGTGCGCATCACCGAGCGCGGTCGCCGGACCGAGCGCGATCCCTGGCTGACGGCCTGGAGGCGCCGCTGGACGACGCCGTTCGATAGCGCCGCGCCGGCGACGCAGATGGCCGAGCACATGTCGGCTGCGCCCATCGTCGCCGTCTGCGTCGATCTGGAGGCGAGCGTCGCGCTGACGACGGCCCTGCGCGACACCGTCGGGCGTATCCTCCAGGCCATGCCCGGCGCGCGCCTGGCCTGCCTCAACATCCTCCGCCTCAACCGCATCGGCATGAATTACGCGCTGGATTCGGAAGGCCACAACATTCACGTCAACCGCCTTGTAGAGCTGAAGGAATGGGCGCGCCCCCTGGACCGGCATGATGCGCAGACGACGTTCCACGTCCTCGAGGCGCCTGATGTCGCCGGCGCTCTCGCCGACTACGCGCGCGCCAACCGCGTCGACCAATTGGTCATCGGGGCGCGCGGCTCATCTTCGGTGCGCCGTTTTCTGGGCTCCGTGTCTTCGCGCGTCGTGGCGGAAGCGCCCTGCACGGTCACGGTCGTGCGTGCGGCCGCCCACGAAGGCCACCACGCGCAGGACGAGATGGCGGCGGCCGAACAGCCATAGAATTGCCGGGCGGGGGCCGCTATAGTTCCGGCTTCCGGGGGATGCGCAGAGTTTGCCTGACATGAATCGTTTCGAACGTCCGACGCCCGCGGCCCAGGAGGCCGAGGTCGAATATCTCGATGGCGACATCCGCGTCCGCCGCCCCGGCGCCTACGTGCGCTGCGCTGCGACCGGCGAGCCGATCCCGCTGGAAGACCTGCGCTATTGGAACGTCGACCTGCAGGAAGCCTATGCGAGTCCCGAAGCCAAGCTGAAGCGGCTCGGCCGCAAGGCCTGAAGCGGCAAACGGCCGGGCGCACCCCGCCAGTCTGCGCAGGGAATCTTCAGCTGTCCCGCAATCTGGCGCGCGCGAGGCTTGCCGCCAGCAGAGCGGCCACAGCCCCTTCATCCTCGAAGACGATCCGCACGCGCATAGCGACTGGCGTTTGCGCGCCTGCGGAC
>CAMFKC010000318.1 GCA_945956975.1 uncultured Methylocystaceae bacterium
GCCGTATTTCGCCAGCGTCTCGTTGAAGGCCCGTTCGATCGAAGCGGGGTCGGACACGTCGCAATGGCGCGCCTCGCACTTGCCATTGGCGAGCGTCTTCAGCGCCGCCGCATTCTTCTCGGCATTACGGCCCCAGATCGAGACCGAGGCGCCGGCTGCGGCGAGCCCCTGCGCCATGCCGAGGCCAATGCCGCCATTGCCGCCAGTGACGACCACGACGCGGCCGGTGAGATCAAACAGTGACACAACTTCCTCCTGCGAAATTTTCTTCGCGGCCATTCTAGTTGCGGCTCGCGAATGTTCAAACGGCGACCGTTCGCGCGCCGCGCGTACAATGTGCGCTTTGGCGCTTCGCTATGGTTCGCGACGCCCTAGCCTCCGATCTGCAACGGCGTCCGACTGATCGGCGCCGTTCAAATTGGGGAACCGTCATGATCAGGATTTTGACAACCACCGCGATTGCGGCGGCGTGTGCGAGCGCCGCCTTGTCTGTACCGGCTGCGGCAGCGCCGCGCGGCTCGACATGGTTCGAATGCACGAGCGGCTGGCAGCCGCACCCGTGCGTCGACGGAAGTTCGATCGGCGGCCGCGGCTATCGTGTCGTCATCAAGGTGCCGCCGCCGCCCCCGCCCACCCCCGTGCCGCAGGTGGCGAAGTTCGAAATCCACCCCGAGGGCAACGGTTCGGTCACCGGCGGCGGAGGCGGCGGCGGAGGGGGTGGCGGCGGCGGCGGAGGCCGCTGACGCATGACGCCTGGCGGGACGGATGCAATTCGCGTTCGTCCCGTCTGCGCTTCCGGCAATTGACAATGTCCGCGGTGTCCCGATGCTGTGCGCCGACACAAAACGGGAAACGCCATGGCCTACGAAACAATTCGCGTCTCTGTGGAAGACCACGTTCAGACGATCACGCTGCACCGCCCGGAGAAGCTCAACGCCTTCACCGGCCAGATGATGAACGAGATGATCGCCGCCTTCGACGAGGCCGACGCCAACGACGACGTGCGCGTGGTGATCGTGACCGGCGAAGGCCGCGCCTTCTGCGCGGGCGCCGATCTGTCTGCGGGCGCCAGCACTTTCGAACTCTCCAAGCGCAAGGACCGTGCGCAGCCGAAGGAAAGCGCCGACGGCAAGACCGATTATTCCGACGAAGCCATCCGCGACGGCGGCGGCCGCGTGACGCTGCGCATCTTCAAGTCGCTGAAGCCGGTCATCGCCGCCATCAACGGCCCGGCCGTCGGCATCGGCGCCACCATGACGCTGCCGATGGACATTCGGCTCGCCTCGACCGAGGCGCGCATCGGCTTTGTGTTTTCCCGCCGCGGCATCGTGATGGAGGCGGCCTCGAGCTGGTTCCTGCCGCGCCTCGTCGGCCCGCAGCAGGCGCTGGAATGGGTCTATTCCGGGCGCGTGTTCAATGCCGACGAAGCCCTGCGCGGACGTCTCGTCTCTAAGGTCCTGCCGCCCGACGAATTGCTGCCAGAGGCGCGCCGTCTCGCCAAGGAGATCGTCGACAACACGGCGCCCGTCTCGATCGCGCTCCAGCGCCAGATGATCTGGCGCATGCTCGGCGCCGACGATCCCATGGAAGCCCACAAGATCGACTCGCGCGGCATTTTCGAACGCGGCCGTTCCGCCGACGTGAAGGAAGGCGTGATGAGCTTCCTCGAAAAGCGCGCGCCGAAATTCCCGGACAAGGTGTCCAAGGACATGCCGGCCTATTTCCCGTGGTGGGACGAGCGGAAATACAAGTAGGATGCACCGCCCCTTCTCCCGTGAAACGGCAGAAGGTGTCGCGCGGATGCGCGACGGATGAGGGCCGCGCCGATCCTCGATTGAATTGCGCAATCGCGGCGCCCTCACCCGACCCTGCTTTGCCGGGCCACCCTCTCCCGTTTCACGGAAGAGGAAGCGCCGCCTCACTGCGCCGCCTGCGCCTTGCGCCCCTTGCCGCTCGACAGGCCCATCTGTTTGGCGATCACCTGCAGCATGATTTCGTTGGCGCCGCCGCCGATGGCGGTCAGCCGGATGTCGCGCATGATGCGGGAAATTCGCGAGTCCCACATGTAACCCTGCCCGCCCCAGAACTGCAGGCAGGCGGTCGGAATTTCCAGCGCCAGCTTGCCGGCAAGATATTTCGCGATCGAGGCCTTCTCCGTCACGTCGCCGCCCTGGATGTAGAGATCGGCCGCATTCCACGAGATCGCGCGTAGCGCCTCGACCTCCGAATGCATGGCCGCCAACTTGTGCTGGATCGTCTGCATGTCGATCAGCGCAGAACCGAACGCCTTGCGCTCGCGCACGTAGTCGATGGTGATGGCGATCGCCGTCTCCAGCATCGCCGTCGCCTTCGCCGCTGCATAGAGCCGCTCTTCCTGGAACTGCTCCATCTGGTAGGTAAAGCCGCGGCCTTCCTCGCCGATGCGATGCCTGACCGGCACGCGCACCTGATCGAAGAAAATCTGCGCCGTATCGGAAGCGTGCAGGCCGAGCTTTTTGAGCTTGCGCGCGACCTCGACACCCTTGGTCTTCATCGGCACGACGATCAGCGACTTGTTGCGATGCGGCTGCCCGTCCGACGTGTTGGCGAGCAGGCACATCCAGTCCGCCTGCACGCCATTAGTGATCCACATCTTGGAGCCGGTGATGACGTAATCGTCGCCGTCCCGCACCGCGCGCGTCCGGATCGAGGCCACGTCGGAGCCTGCGCCTTCTTCCGAGACGCCGATGCAGGCGACCTGCTCCCCGGCGATTGCAGGCGCGAGAAATTCGCGCCGCAAGGCGTCCGAGCCATGTTTGGCGAGCGCCGGCGTCGCCATGTCCGTCTGCACGCCGAGCGCGGTGGCCACGCCGCCCGCCAGCGCACGGCCCCATTCCTCGGCGGCGATCATCGAATAGGAATAGTCGAGGCCTAGCCCGCCATACGCCTCCGGCTTGCTGATGCCGAGAAAACCGGCGGAGCCGGCCTTCCTGAAGAGTTCGTGCGCGGGAAAGATCCCCGCTTCTTCCCACGCGTCGGCATGCGGATCGATCTCCGTCTGCACGAACTTGCGCAGCGAGCGGCGGAGTTCTTCATGTTCCTGGGTGAAGATCATTCGTTTCCCTCACCGTCATCGCGAGGAGCGAAGCGACACGACGATCCAGTGTCGCGCTGCGGCTGTGGAATGCTTTGCTTCTCTCGCAACGACGCGGTGTGTTTGCTTTCTATCCCGGCAGGTCCAGAACCTGCTTGGCCACGATATTCCGCTGCACTTCGCTCGATCCGCCATAGATCGTCGCCGGCCGCGACAGCCAGTAATGCGCGAGCGCATCCAGACTGTCGTTGCCATAGGTGACCGCCTCGTCGATCGATCCGTTCTCGGCGGAGACCTCCACCAGCATTTCCGTGATCTTCTGGTAGGTCGAGGTCGCGAAAATCTTCAGGATCGAGACGTCTGGCCCCAGCGCCTCGCCGCGGCGGAGAATGTCGGCGAAGCGCGAATAGGCCTCGGTCAGGTCGGCGACGTCGAGCCGCAATTGCGTGAACTTGTCGCGAAAGCGGTCGTCCTCGAAGGCGCCGGTAGAGCGGCCGAGCAGAGCGAGCCGGTTGAGCGCCACCTGCGACAGCTTCGGCGAGCCCAGGAAGATGCGCTCGAAGCCGAGCAGCGCCTTCGCCATCGTCCAGCCTTCGTTGACCTTGCCGACGATATTGTCCTTCGGCACGCGCACATTGTCGAAGAACGTCTCGCAGAACTCCTCATGCCCGCCGAGCGTCATGATCGGCCGGCGCGTGACGCCGGGCGTCGAGAGATCGACCAGCAGGAAGGAGATGCCCTCCTGCTTCTTCGCCTGCTTGTCCGTGCGCACGAGCAGGAAGATCCAGTTGGCGTCCTGCGCCAGCGTCGTCCATGTCTTCTGCCCGTTGACGACCCAGTGGTCGCCGTCGAGCACGGCCTCCAGCCGCAGGGACGCAAGGTCCGAACCCGCATTCGGCTCCGAATAACCCTGGCACCACACGTCCTCGCAGGCGAGAATGCGCGGCAGGTATGTCTGGCGCTGCTCTTCGCTGCCGTAGTTGATCAGCAGCGGCCCGAGCATGACGATGCCCATGTCGGGCGCGCGCGGCACACCGGCGCGGTCGAGTTCCTCAAGATAGGCGATCTGCTTGGACACCGACATGCCCATGCCGCCGTATTTCTTCGGCCATTGCGGCGCGAGCCAGCCGCTGTCTCTTATACACATCTCCGAGCCCACGAGACGCTCATGAATCTC
>CAMFKC010000319.1 GCA_945956975.1 uncultured Methylocystaceae bacterium
TCGGCTCCATGTTCGCGCGCCGCGAGGGCACGGAAAACCTGCCGCCGGTGCTCATCGGCTCGCATCTCGACACGCAGCCGACCGGCGGCAAGTTCGACGGCGTGCTGGGCGTGCTCGGCGCGCTGGAGGTGCTGCGCGTGCTGCACGAGAGCGGCCTGCGCACGCGCCGGCCGATCGAACTCGTGAACTGGACGAACGAGGAAGGCTGCCGCTTCGCGCCCGCCATGCTGGCGTCGGCCGTCTTCGCCGGGGTCCTGCCGCCGGCCCGCGCGCTAGACGCCCGCGATGCGCAGGGCGCGCGTTTCGGCGACGAACTCGCGAAGATGGATCTCGAATGTTCCGCGCCCATCGGCGGCCGCGAGATCGCGGCCTATGTCGAACTGCATATCGAGCAGGGGCCGATTCTCGAGGCCGAGGGCTTCGACGTTGGCTTCGTCGCCGTGGGGCAGGGTCATCGCTGGTACGACGTGACCTATCGCGGCTTCGGCAGCCACGCGGGCTCAACGCCCATGCCGACCCGCCGCGACGCGATGGCCGGCGCCGCGCGGCTCGTGCTGGAGCTGCAGGCGATCGGCCGCAAGCACGGCCCCGCCGGCATGGCGACCGTGGGCGAAATGCATGTAGCGCCCAATTCCCGCAACATCATCCCCGGCGAAGTGCGCTTCACCATCGACATCCGCCACCCCGACCATGACACGCTGGAAGCGATGGACGCCGAGGTGCGTGCAGCCTTTGCGCGCTGCCGCGATGCGGAAAGGCTGGAGGGCGACCTGACCGACGTCTCCTGGAACCCGC
This sequence comes from uncultured Methylocystaceae bacterium, assembly GCA_945956975.1. Taxonomy (GTDB): domain Bacteria; phylum Pseudomonadota; class Alphaproteobacteria; order Rhizobiales; family Beijerinckiaceae; genus JAJXWB01. The sequence continues at coordinate 796 of CAMFKC010000319.1, forward strand.
CGGTGCCCTTCGACCCCGGCATCCTCGCCATCATTCGCCGGCAGACCGCCGCGCTCGGCCTCAAGGGGCGCGACATCGTCTCCGGCGCGGGCCACGACGCCTTCCACCTGGCGAAAGTCTGCCCGAGCGCGATGATCTTCACGCCCTGCAAGGACGGGATCAGCCACCACGAATCGGAAGACATTACGCAGGAATGGGCGGCGGCGGGGACGAACGTCCTGCTGCGCACGGCGATCGAGCTGGCGGATCGGGTTTAGAAAGCTTCGAGGATCCTCATCCTGAGGAGCGGGCGAAGCCCGCGTCTCGAAGGATGGCGACACCAGGAATTCCCCACCGGCCATCCTTCGAGACGCGCCTTCGGCGCTCCTCAGGATGAGGATTCAAACGAGGCAATGACGCTGACAGGCGTGCCCACGACACGCTCTATTGGACCGCGAACTTGGCCGGCCGTGCGGCAAAGACTTGATTCCGCGCGCCCGATCACCCATCGTCGCGCGAAAATCAGAATGCGTGTTTCGCGCATCGAAATGAGGGGAAACATCATGATCAATCGTCGCGCCTTCTCGGCAGGCGTCGCCACGGCTGCGCTCGGCTCGGTCGCCTCGCCCTTCGTCCGGCGCGCCGGCGCCGCCGAGGCGCCGATCCGCATCGGCGTCATCAATTCCATGAGCGGCTCCTACGCCGCCTACGCGCAGGAAGGCGATCCGGCCTTCCGCTACGTTATCGAGAAGATCAACAAGGACGGCGGCATCAAGAGCATGGGCGGCGCGAAGATTGAGCTGGTCATGGCCGATGACACCAGCCAGCCCGCGCGCTGCGCCACCGAAGTGCGCCGCCTCGTGACGGAAGAGAAGGTCGACCTGCTCACGGGCACCATGCTGTCCTCGCAGATGCTCGCCATCTCGCCGGTGCTCGACGAATTGCAGACGCCCTGCCTCTCCGTGTGGGCCGGCGGCTCCAAGTCCAACTGGCTCTATACGCTCGGCTACGACTACGACCGCGGCTACGCCAAGACCATGGCCGATTTCGCCATCTGGCTGCGCGACAAGAACGGCTTCTCGATCAAGACCTGGTCGCCCTGCTACTCGAACTACGAGGCGGGCCAGCAGGTGAACAAGCACCTGCTGAAGCGCATGGCCGACGCCGGCTTCAAGGCGCTGGAGGAGGCGCCGCTCGACACCAAGGCGCAGGACCAGACCTCCGCCATGATCCGGCTTCGTTCCGCCAAGCCCGATCTCGCGCTCGGCCTGGTGACGCCGCGCGACGGCCTGTTGCTGCATCAGGCCCGCTACAATCTCAATTATCACGGCTCGATCTTCGCCGGCGGCACTGGCGGCTACAGCGATCTCTCGCTGTGGCGCGACCTCTCGCCCGACATCGCCAAGGCGGTGCTCACACGCAACCTCTTCGCCATGACCGGCTTCAGCCCTTCGGCGAACATGCCCTCGATGCAGGCGATCGTGAAGGAATTGCGCGAGCAGGCGAAGGTGGAGCGCATCGGCCAGGCGGCGATGCAATCGGCGCAGGCGGCCCGCGTGCTGCAGCGCGCGCTCGAGGCGGCGGGCTCGCGCGACAAGAAGGCGGTGCTCGAGGGCTTCAAGAAGGTCGACATCAAGTACGGCGATCCCGATCTCTATGTCGCCAAGCCCAACGGCGTGAAATTCGCCGACGACCGCCTGCTCGAGGACGGCTCCGCCTTCTTCGTGCAATGGCTGGAGGACAAGAGCCAGCAGGTGCTCACCCCCGAGCAGTTCGCAAACGCGAAGCCGCGCCCGCGCTCCTGATCCAGCAGACGCGCTCGGGCGCAGGGGAGGGGTCTTGGCGATCCTCGAAGTCGAAGGCGTGACCAAACGGTTCGGCGGCCTGGTGGCAGTCGATTCCGTTTCTTTCTCCGTCGAAAAGGGCGAGATCCTCGGCATCATCGGGCCGAACGGCGCGGGCAAGACCACGCTGTTCGGCCTGATCTCGGGGTTCATTCCGCCGAGCGCGGGCGACGTGCGGTTCGAGGAGCGCTCGATCGTCGGAACGGCGCCGCATCTGCTGGTCAAGGATGGGCTCGTGCGCTCCTTCCAGATCGTGCAGACCTTCGCCGACATGTCGACGCTCGATGTCGTGACGACCGCCGCTCTCGTGCGCCGGCCGATGCGCGAGGCCATCGACTATGCCGCGCTGATCCTCGAACGCGTGGGCCTGTCGGGCAAGGAATTCCTCACGCCGAAGCAGCTCTCGCTGCAGGACAAGAAGCTGCTCGAAGTCGCCAAATGCGTGGCGACCGATCCGCGCCTCATCCTGCTCGACGAGGTCATGGCGGGACTGACCCTCGCCGAGACCGAAGCGCCGCTGGCGGTGATCCGCGACCTCAACGCGCAGGGCGTCACCATCGTCATGATCGAGCATGTCATGCCCGTCATCATGCGTGCGGCGCATCGCATGATCGTCATCAATTTCGGCGCGAAGATCGCGGAAGGAACGCCGCAGCAGATCCTCGAGGACAAGGCCGTTAAGGACGCCTATTTCGGGGATCACATCGATGCTTGAGATGCAGGGCGTCACTGCTGGCTACGACGGCGTGCCGGTTCTGCGCGACGTCTCCATCAATGTCGGGCGCGGCGAACTCGTCGGTCTTCTCGGCGCCAACAACGCCGGCAAGTCGACGCTGATCAACGTCATCTCCGGCACGGTGCCGATCATGTCCGGCCGGCTGATGCTGGACGGCGAGGATATTTCAAGAACCGGCGCGCAGGAGCGGGTCGAGCGCGGCCTCGTGCAGGTGCCCGAAGGCCGCCTCGTCTTCCCGCAGATGAGCGTGCGCGAGAACCTGCTGCTCGGCGGCTACAACCGCAAGGCGCGGTCCGCCCGCGCGGGCAACATGGACCACGTCGTCTCGCTCTTCCCCCGCCTCGGCGAGCGCATGAGCCAGCTCGCCGGCACGCTCTCCGGCGGCGAGCAGCAGATGGTCGCGATCGGCCGCGGCCTGATGGCCGGCGCGCGCGTGCTGATGCTGGACGAGCCCTCGCTCGGCCTCTCGCCGCTCTTCGTTCAGTTCATCTTCGAGATCATCGACAAGCTGCACGCAGATGGCATGACGATCCTGCTGGTCGAACAGAACCTGTCGCTGACCGTGCGCCATGCCGACCGCTGCTACGTGCTGGAGCGCGGCGTGGTCGCGGTCGAAGGCGCATCGAGCGTCGTCGCCAACGATCCGCGCACCCGCGCCGCCTATCTGGGAATGTGAGATGGACGAACTCCTCCAGGCGCTCGTGCAGGGCTTCTTCGTCGGCAGCGCCTATGGCCTGCTCGCGCTGGGCATGGGCCTCGTCTACGGCGTCAGCGGCATCGTGAATTTCGCGCACGGCGATTTCGTCTCGCTCGGCATGTATCTCTGCTTCGCCTTCTTCACCGCCTTCGCGCTCGACCCCTCTGTGTCGGTCATCTT
>CAMFKC010000320.1 GCA_945956975.1 uncultured Methylocystaceae bacterium
CTCATCACCATGGCCTTCGCGGAAATGGCGGAAATCTACGTCACCAACACGGAGTTCCTGGGCGGCGCCTCGGGCCTGTTCCTGCCGAAGGACAAGGGCGATCTCGCCGCCTTCCAGTTCGGCGGCATCAACGGGATCTACTGGATCATGCTGGGCATGGCCGCACTCTGCGTGACCGTGAATTTCGCGATCCTCTCGTCGCCGCTCGGCTACAATCTCCGCTCGATCCGCGACAACGAGAACGCCGCACAAGCGATCGGCGTCGGCCTCCTGCGCAACAAGACGCTGGCCATGACGATCTCCGCCGTGCTGACCTCGATCATAGGCACGATCTACGCGCGCTATCTCGCCTTCGTCGATCCCTACCTGCTGGTCTCGCCGGTGCTCACCATCGAGATCGTGCTGTTCGCGACCGTCGGCGGGCTCGGCACGGCGCTCGGCCCCGCGCTCGGCGCCTTCATCCTCGCGCCGCTTGGCGAAATCCTGCGCGGCCATTTCGGAGGCTCGCTGCCGGGCCTGCATTATTTCATCTACGGGCTGGTGGTCGTCGGCGTCATCCTGCTGATGCCCGCCGGCATCTGGCCGTCCCTGCGCGCGCGGTTTGGTCGTAAAAGCGGGACGACGCCACAGACCTCATCCTGAGGAGCCCGCGAAGCGGGCGTCTCGAAGGATGGCAGAAGCAGCATTCATGACTGGGCCCATCCTTCGAGACGCGGGCTGCGCCCGCTCCTCAGGATGAAGGCGCAGAAGACCGAATCCCGCCGCTACGCAAAGCTCCGCAGCGACGGCAGGATCCGCTTCTCGATCATGGCCGCGAACAGGTCGCGGAACATGTCTTCCGTATCGATGCACTCGCCGAACCCCGCCTGCCGGATCTTGATCGTGCTCACCAGCGCCGGCGGCGCCGCGCGGCCGGTGAGCGAGGCCATGCAATAATCCGCATATTCTGCGGAACGTCCCATCAGCTTCTCGATGTCCGGCTCCACCAGCCCGTTGCGCCTGGCGATCGAACGCCAGATGTGGGCGCGCGCGGGCAGATATTCGGCGAGCCGCAGCGGCTCCGGCTCGCCGGGCGCGATGGTGAGCGCGCCGGCGATCGCCGGCCACACGTTGCGCCAGACGAAGACGTCGCCATTGGTGAAGTTGAACGTCTCGCCGCGCGCCGCCGGCGCTTCCGCCGCCCAGGCGAAGGCGCGCGCCAGCAGCCGCGCGTCGACGGCCTCCAGCAGATAGTCGGAGCCGCCGGGATAGGAGAAGGGCAGGCCCTCCTCGCGGCGGATCGCGGCATAGGCGCCGAGCACGGTCATGATGTTCATGGCCGCGCCGATCGCGTCGCCGAAGATGATCTGCGGCCGGAAGATCGTGAACGCGAATTTTTCACGCGCTGCCGTCTCGCGCAAGAAATCCTCCTGAAGCCAGTAGAAGTTCTCGTGCGCGTCGCGCGGCCATCGCTCGCGGGCGGGCACGGCGATGCGATGCAGGTGCACGCCATAGGCCTTCGTGCCCTGCAGCAGCGTCACATGCTCCAGCGCGCCGAGATCGACCAGCGGCTCCACCAGATTGCGCAGCATGGCGAGATTGGTCGCCATCTGCTCCGGATCGCGCCAGCCGGCGACCAGTTCCGGCTTCTCGTGCAGCGCGCCGTAGACGAGATGCGTCACGCGCGGCATGGCCGCCACCGCCGCGCGGCAGGCGGCAGCGTCCGTGAGATCGAGCGGCGCGTGCCGCCACGAGCGGGACGCCCGCACCAGCGGCGCGCGGCGCGAGACCGCGACGGTGGTCCACTCCGGCAGCTTGGCGAAATGCTCGACCGCCGCCTGCCCGACGACGCCGGACGCGCCGGCGACGAGAACGACCTTGCCCATCGTCACACCACCGCGACGGGCGTCGCCGGCGACCCCACCGCGCCCGGCAGCCGCAGTGGCGGCGCCGTCAACTGGAAGCGCCAGCGGTCATGCGCCGCGAGCCATTGCGCAAGCTCGGTGAAATACCAGAGCTCGCCGAGATGCACGCCCTGCTTGAACAAGCAATGGTTGTGCAGCGGCAGCATCGGGAAACTGTCCCCTTCCGCGGGCCGCGGCGGAAACACTTCCACCGCGAGGCTGTCCGAACAGATGGCGACGAGATCGGTGTCGGTGATCCATTGCAGCAGGCGCGCGTCGCGCCCGTCGAGCGCGGCGCAGGAGGAATGCAGCACGTTGACGTCGGGCTGCTTGTTCATCTCCATGATGAGGTCGCCATAGCCGGTGTAGAGGCACAGGAAGTCGCCGGCTTCCACGCCGACCTTCTGCGCATCCAGCGCGCGCATCAGGTCGTCGTAGCCGACGAAGGACTTCTTGCGCCCGTAGATGCGGTGGAGGTCGACGAGAACGCCGCGCCCCTGCACGCCGGCGGTCGCGAAATTCTCGACGCCGAGCTTGTGCGCGCCGAAGCCCTCTTTCGCGTCCTCGGGGCCGACGAGGTCCACGCCGCCGCGCCAGCCGTTGTAATAGACCTTCTCCGGCACGCCGTCGCCGTCGGCGTCGAACATCTGCCCGACGTGGCTGAGGCCGTCCCATTGCGTGGAATATTGCAGGTAGAGCAGGACCGCGTCGTCGCAGACGATGTCGCAATATTCTGCGCAGATGTGGGAGAGCTTGAAGTTGAAATTATAGGCCGCCCCGCCGCGCTTCTCGTATTGCAGCTGCGGCGCCTTGCGATGCGCGAAGATGGAATTGCCGCCGGGATAGTCGAGCGGCAGGGAGAGCGTGAAGGCGATGCCTTCCTTCACTTCTCGCGCAGCCGCGACGCGCTTGTCCGGCGTCAGCAGGTTCATCTTGCCGCGCTGGTCGTCCTCGCCGAACCGGCCCCAGTTCGAGCCTTCGGGCCTGTTGACCCATCGTTTGCTGGTCATCGTCTCGCTCCCATTGCCGTCATTGCGAGGAGCGAAGCGACGCGGCAATCCAGAGCCGAGGCGTGGCTCTGGATTGCTACGCTCCGCTCGCAATGACAGATCAACCCTTCTTCATGAAAGCCGCGATCCGTTCCTGCGAATCCGGGCCGCGTCCCTCGCTCCTGTAGATCTCGTGCGCCAACCCCGCCTTGAGCGTCAGCCCCTCGGTGTCGTCGACGAGTTTCTTGTTGGCGCGATGGCTGAACCAGGAATTGCCGAGGATTTCCTTCGTCAGCTTCTCGACCTCCGCCTCGAACGCATCGTCGGCGACGCAGAAATTCGCGAGCCCCATCGCCTCGGCCTGCGCGCCGGAATAGGTGCGGCTGGTGAACATCATTTCCTTCGCCTTGGCCGCGCCCACGCGCCGCGGCAGGCGCTGGCTCATGCCCCACACCGGCGTCAGCGCCCATTTGCCGTGCGTGTCGCCGAACTTGGCATTGGCGGAGGCGACGATGATGTCGCCGGCGAGCGCCAGCTCCAGCCCGCCCGTGTAGCAATGGCTGTGCACGGCGGTAATCACGGGCTGCGGCAGGCTCGCCAGCTTCTCGATCGTCTCGCCCTGGAACCATGGCTTCGGCGGCTTCGCGCCCTCCGCGATGCCGGCAAGGTCGTTGCCGGCGCAGAAGCACTTGCCGGCGCCGCGAACGAGCACCAGCCCGACGCTGTCGGTCTGCTTCGCGATCTCATCGACGTGTTCGCGCAGCAGCATGAACATCTCGATGGTGAGCGCGTTTAGCTTGTCCGGCCGGTTGAGCGTGAGGATGGCGGCGCCGTTGCGGTCTTCGCGGGTGAGGGGCTTGTCCATGCGCGCCTCCTAGCCGCCGACGCCGGGGATCGACTGCCCGCCGCCATGCACGTTGATCTTCTCGCCGTTGATGTAGCCGGCATGGGGCGAGACGAGGAAGCGCACGGCGTTGGCGATGTCCTGCGGCTGGCAGACGCGGCCATAGGGCATGTGCTTGTCGAGCGAATGGATGTCGTCGATCCCCGCCGCGCCCTTCACCAGCCGCGTGCCCATGTCCGTCTCCACCAGCCCCGGCGCGACGATGTTGACGTGCGTTCCGTGGCCGCGCTCTTCCTTGGCGAGCGTCAGCGCCAGCGCCTCCATCGCGGCCTTGGCCATGTTGTAGGGCGCGCCATTGGCGCCCATCTTCAGCGTCGCGACGCTGGAGATCATGACGATGTCGCCGCGCGGCCGCGTGCGCATGGAGGGGATGATGCGACGGCTGAGCCAGTGCGGCGCCATGGCGTGCACGGTCAGCAGGCGCGCGATTTCCTCGGGCTCGGTGTCCAGAAC
>CAMFKC010000321.1 GCA_945956975.1 uncultured Methylocystaceae bacterium
GCCGGTGAGCGAGGTGTGCCATCTCTTCGAGCCCCTGCCGCAGATCCTCAAGAACGTGCGGGTGCGCAAGACCGTGCTCGACCGGCCGCCGATCGCCCAGTCGATCGAGGAGGCGCGCGAGCGGCTGGGCGCGGGCGGACGCCTGCTGATCCGTCCTTCGGGCACCGAGCCGGTGATCCGCGTGATGGGCGAAGGCGACGATCGCGAACTCGTCGAACGCGTCGTCGACGATGTCTGCGGGCTGTTGTCGGACGCCGCCGCGGCGGCCTGAAACGCAGCCATTTCCGGGGTAAAATAGATTGCCGCCGTCGCTTGGTTAAGCGTTAGGGTTAAGTCCAAATTAACAATCTGCTGCGAATGTCCATCCGTGTGTTAACGGATCCGGGCGATTGCCCGTTATTGAAAGGACTTTCGCATGGGCAAGTTCACGGCCCTTTCGTTGGCGGGGTTACTCTCCGTCGCGGCGTTCGGTCCGGCTCTCGCCGCCGATCTCCTTCCCCCGCCCCCGATGGTCGAGGCGCCAGTCCTGGCGCCCTCAATGGATACCAGCGGCTGGTATCTGCGCGGCGACGTCGGCATCGGCGTCAACCAGGTGGACAAGCTCCGCTCCACCTTCGACGCGGTCGATCTGGCCGGCAATCCCTATTCGCCCCCGGTGCTCCAGCGCATCGCGACCTCGATGGGCGATTCCGGGGTCATCGACTTCGGCGTCGGCTACCAGATCAACAACTGGTTCCGCGCTGACGCGACCATCGGCTACCACAGCGCCTTCGCCTACAAGACCGGGTTCGCCTATCCGGCAGCGGGCTGCGGCCTCGGCGGCACGAACATCTACTGCGTCGACTTCTACAATGCGCAGGTCAGCACGCTGCACGGCCTCATCAACGGCTATGTCGATCTCGGCACCTGGTACGGCGTGACGCCTTACGTCGGCGCCGGCGTGGGCCTGGCCAACGTCAAGATGAAGGGCCTGACCGACGTCGGCAACGGCTTCGGCGTCGCGGCCGACTCGACCAAGCTCAACTTCGCCTGGGCGCTGATGGGCGGCATGAGCTTCAACGTGTCCGAGCGGCTGAAGATGGACATGGGCTATCGCTATCTCAACATGGGCTCGTTCACCTCGAACGGGATCATCTGCAGCAACACCACGGGTTGCGCGCAGGAGAAGCACAGCTTCGATCTCGCCTCGCACGACTTCCGCCTCGGCTTCCGCTACATGCTGGGCGATGCTTCCGCCGGTCCGATCATGACCAGCGCGCCGGCGTTCGGCCGTCCCGGCCCGCTCGTTCGCAAGTACTGAGCAAGCCAACTTTCAATACAACGGCGCGGCTTGTCCGCGCCGTTTTGCGTTTTATCGCCGCCATCGAAATATTCGCGGGGGCAAACGATCGTCATCGCAGCACGTCATTTTTCGTTAGCCTTAAGCGCATTTTAAGCATGTTCGCTCATTTTCGATTCATCGATAGCCCGGCGACGCGTCGGGCAGGTTGAGGATGAGCGAAATGAGTTTCCTTGCTCGCGGTCTGGGGATTGCGACCGTCGCTGCGGTCGCGGGGTTGAGCGGGCTGACCGCAGCCAGGGCGGCTGACCCGGCCGTGGCCTCGATCTTCGGGGCGCCGCCGCCGATCACGCCGGGCGGAGGCTTCACACCCGCAGAGGAGCAGCCGGTCACCTTCGCCACCAACTGGTATCTGCGCGGCGATCTCGGCGTCGCCAAGGATGTGCAGATCGGCATCGGCAGCGTTTCCCTGCCGCGCGGCAATTCGTTCCCGAACACGTGGAGCTTCGGTCTCGGCGCCGGTTACAAGTTCAACGACTGGATCCGCGCGGACATGACGCTCGACTGGCGCGCGCCGCGTTCGTTCAATTCGAACACGACTGCGATCACCTGCACCGTCGGCTGGTCGCCCGTGAAAGACGTGGGCGGCAACATCATCGGCGAAACGCCCGTCACCGACACCTGCCAGGACATTTACCGGGCGCGCGTGAACAACACGACGCTTCTGTTCAACGTCTACGCGGACCTCGGCACATGGTGGGGTCTGACGCCCTACGTCGGCGCCGGCATCGGCGCGAACTACGTGTACCAGAAGGCCCAGCAGAACTGGTACATGAGCAACGGCATTCCCTATCAGGTGACTGTCGCCGATGCGGTGAACCCGGCCCAGAGCTGGTATTACAACTACGATCAGGCGCGTTCGCTGACCTCGCTGCAACTGGCCTGGGCGCTGATGGCAGGCGCCTCCTACGCCGTCACGCCGAACCTTTCGATCGACGTCGGCGCGCGCTTCCTGCACCTGGGCACGCTCACGTCCTACGCGACTTTCTCGGGCGCGACGCAGAAGGTGAACAACGCGCGCGAGGTGCGCATCGGCTTCCGCTACTACCCGGACTGATCTCGCCTTCATCTCCAGCATTCGACGGCGGCCTGCGGGCCGCCGTTTCGTTTTGTCGCGCTTGCTTTCCCGCGCGCTTGGGCGTATCGCCGTCCGCGGGACACCTCCCCCCAACGGGAGGCGCCCATCTGAAAGGATGGTTCAATATGGCGAATGCGATGCCCGGCTCCCGGCCGGCAAACCCCAATTTTTCGTCCGGCCCCTGCGCCAAGCGCCCCGGCTGGTCCCTCGAAGCCCTGAAGGATGCGCCGCTCGGCCGGTCGCACCGCGCCAAGGTCGGCAAGACCAAACTCAAGCTTTCCATCGACCTGACCCGCGAGGTCCTGCAGGTTCCCGCCGACTATCGCATCGGCATCGTGCCTGCTTCCGATACGGGCGCGGTCGAGATGGCGCTGTGGTCGCTGCTCGGCGCCCGCCCGGTCGACCTGCTGGCGTGGGAGAGCTTCGGCGAAGGCTGGGTGACCGACGTCGTCAAGCAGCTGCAGCTCAAGGACGCCCGCACGCTCAAGAGCGGCAACGGCGACATTCCGAATCTGGCCGAAGTGAAGTTCGACCATGACGTCGTCTTCACCTGGAACGGCACGACCTCGGGCGTGCGCGTGCCGAACGGCGACTGGATCAAGGCCGACCGCAAGGGCCTGACCATCTGCGACGCGACCTCCGCGGCCTTTGCGCAGAAGCTCGACTTCCCCAAGCTCGATGTCGTCACCTTCTCTTGGCAGAAGGCGCTGGGCGGCGAGGCCGCGCATGGCGTGCTCATCCTCTCGCCGCGCGCCGTCGAGCGCCTCGAGACCTACAAGCCCGCCTGGCCGATGCCGAAGATCTTCCGCATGACCAAGGGCGGCAAGCTGATCGAGGGTATTTTCGAGGGCGAGACGATCAACACGCCGTCGATGCTCTGCGTCGAGGATTACATCGACGCGCTCAACTGGGCGAAGTCGCTCGGCGGTCTCGATGCGCTGGTCGCACGCGCCGACGCCAACACGAAGGTCATCGCCGACTGGAAGGCGAAGACGCCGTGGGTCGATTTCCTGGCGAAGAGCGCGGACATCCGCTCCAACACGAGCGTGTGCCTGAAGGTCGTCGATCCCGCCATCACGTCGCTGCCCGCCGACGCGCAGGCCGCCTTCGCCAAGCAGCTCGCGACGCTGCTCGAGAAGGAAAAGGTGGCCTACGACATCGGCGCATATCGCGACGCGCCTCCCGGCCTGCGCATCTGGTGCGGCGCGACGGTGGAGAAGTCCGACGTCGAGAAGCTGACGCACTGGCTCGACTGGGCGTTCGCGGAAGCGAAGGCTGGTCTGGCGAAGGCTGCGTAAGGCGGCTCGGGCCTCCTCCCTCTCCCGCCTGCGGGAGAGGGGCAGGGGTGAGGGCGCTGCGGCTCACACCTCCGTTTCCGATTGTCCCTCATCCGTCACGCTGCGCGTGACACCTTCTCCCGCGTCGCGGGAGAAGGGGAACGTCCCTTTCATCGAGAGACTCACACAATGGCTCCTCGCGTACTCATTTCCGACGCCCTGTCGCCCGCCGCCGTCGCCATCTTCAAGGAGCGCGGCGTCGAGGTCGACTTCCAGCCCAACCTCGGCAAGGACAAGGACAAGCTCGCCGCCATCATCGGCGACTACGACGGTCTCGCGATCCGCTCGGCGACCAAGGTCACGGCGAAAATCCTCGAGAACGCCAAGAACCTGAAGGTGATCGGGCGCGCCGGCATCGGCGTCGACAATGTCGACATTCCCGCCGCCACCGGCCGCGGCATCATCGTGATGAACACGCCCTTCGGCAATTCGATCACGACCGCCGAGCACGCCATCGCCATGATG
>CAMFKC010000322.1 GCA_945956975.1 uncultured Methylocystaceae bacterium
GCTCAGTTGACGTAGAGACGTATTTACGCTGCAATGCAAAAAGCGGGAAATTCATCGAATTCGTCATGTGATACGCCGCAACGCGCTGATTTCGATTGCGTCGCCCAAGTCGCGGTTGTAACCCGGCGCAGTCTGCTTATCTCGGTGACAAGGGAACGTGTCCCGCATCCGTCTCGTCGCCTGGCGTGCGAGAGGCGGGAACAGGTTCCGCGATGTGCTCGATTTCATCGCGACGCCCACAAATTCGGGCTGCGCGATGAAGACAAGGCCTGCCCATGCGCTCCGGCGCCGATTCATCAGCGATCGTCGAACCCGACATCACGCTTGTGCTGAATCTCGACGGGGTCATCGAGAAGGCGACCCTGTCGCGCGCCATCGGCGATGAATCCACAGCAGGCTGGATTGGCAAGTCCTGGAGTGACATCGTCGGCGTGGCCGCCGGCGACAAGGTGAAGCGTATCGTCGAGGACGCGCGGACCACCGGCGTTTCCGCCTTCCGCCAGATCAATCAGGTATTTCCCAGCGGCCTCGAACTGCCGTTCGAATTCACGGCCGTGCGGCTCGAGAACCAGCGCAGCCTGGTCGCCATCGGCAAGAATCTGAGGGCGGTGGCCGAGTTGCAGTCGCGGCTCATCGCCGCGCAGCAGCTGATGGAGCGAGATTACTGGCGCCTCCGCGAGGCTGAAAATCGTTATCGGCTGCTGTTCGACGCGTCCAACGAACCGGTTCTGCTCGTCGCTTCGGGATCATTGCAGATCGTCGAGGCAAACCCCGCGGCCGTCCGCGCCTTCGATCTTCCCGTCAGCCGTCGCGGCCGCATAGTCGAACGGCCTTTCTTGGCGCTTGCGGCGCCGCGCGACCATGCGGCGCTCGGCGCCATGTTCGAGCGCGTCCGCGAACTCGGCCGCACGCCCGGCGTCGTCGCGCACCTGGGCGAGACCGGTGCGCCCTGGATCCTGCGCGCCTCCTTGACCGGCGCCGATTCCGCATCCGAATTCATTCTCCAGTGTACGCCGGCCGGCGCCTTCGAGCCGGAAGGTCCGGAGAACGCCGACATTTCGCTCGAGGCGCTCGTGGAGCGCTCGCCGGATGGCGTCGTCATCGTGGACCGCAACGGCGTGATCAAACGCGTCAATCGCTCGTTCGTGGAAATGGCCGGCGCCAGCGCGCGCGGCGCGCTGCTGGGCGAACGCCTGTCGCGCTGGCTGGCGCAGCCGGGCGCCGACGCCGGCACCCTGCTGCTCAATGTGGCCCGCCACGGCTACGTTCGTCTCCTGCCGACCGTGTTGACCAGCGCCCGCGGCATCGAGCGGCGCGTCGAAGTCTCGGCGTCCGGAGATGTCGAGAACGATCCCCAGACCACGTGCTTCATCCTGCGCGACATAGAGCGCCGCCTGCCGCCTGGCGGCGGCCGCGGCGATCTCGCGCAATCCTTGCAGGCGATCGCCGAACGCGTCGGCAAGGCGCCGTTGCGGCTGGTGGTCCAGGAAACCGTCGACGCCGTAGAAAGGCATCATATCCGCGCCGCCCTCGCGGCAGCGGGCGGAAACAGGACGGAAGCATCGGAAATGCTGGGCTTGAGCCGACAGGGACTCTACGCCAAACTGAAGCGATACGATCTCGACTCCGAGCCTTGACGCGGTGGACCGGGACGAGGTGTCGCTTTGACGGATAGCTTCTCACCGGCTCCCGCCTTCGGACAGGCCGACCTCACCAATTGCGAGCGCGAGCAGATCCATCTGGCCGGATCGATCCAGCCTCATGGCGCCTTGCTGGTCGTCTCGGAAGACGACATGGTCGTTCTCCAGGCCAGCGCAAACGCCTCGGCGTTCCTGGGGTTGCGCGGCCCCGCCATCGGCCTGACGCTCACCGAAATTTCCACCGATCTCTGCGCTCGGCTGCCGGCGCATCTGGGCCCCAGCATCGCAAAGGTGCCCGTTGGAATTCGCTTCGCGCTGGATGCGGACGGCGCCCTGTTCGACGCCACGATCCATCGTCCGCCCGCCGGCGGCCTCGTCATCGAGATCGAGAGAGCCGGCGAAAGCATCGACCTGGCGGGCCAGATCGAGCCCCTGCTCCAGCGTATCGTCCTGTCCGCGACGCTTCGCGCGCATTGCGACGAGACGGCGCGGGTCGTGCGCGAACTGACGGGCTACGACCGCGTCATGGTCTATCGCTTCGACAAGCAGGGCCATGGCGAAGTTCTCTCCGAAGACCGCCGTTCCGATCTCGAATCCTATCTCGGCAATTGGTATCCCGCCTCGGACATCCCGCAGATCGCGCGACGTCTCTACGTCCGCAACCGCATTCGCGTTCTGGTCGACGTCACCTACCATCCCGTTGCGATCGAGCCGCGCCTGTCGCCCCTGACCGGCGGCGAACTCGACATGTCCCTGTGCATCCTGCGCTCATCCTCGCCGATCCACGTGCAATATCTGCAGAACATGGGCGTTGCGGCGACGCTGGTGATTTCGTTGATGGTGCATGGCCAGCTCTGGGGCCTGATCGCCTGTCACCATTACGGTCCCAAGACCGTCGCCTTCGAGTGCCGCGCGGTCTGCGAGGTGCTCGCGGAAGCCGTCGCGACGCGAATCGCCGCGCTGGAGACGTTTGCACAGGCCCGCGCGGAAATGTCGGCCCGCCGGCTCGAGCAGCGCATGATCGAGGCGATCTCCCGCGAGGGCGACTGGCGCAACGCCCTGTTTGAAAACCCGCAAACCCTGTTGCAGACGCTTCGCGCCACCGGCGCCGCGCTGATCTACGATGGCCAGGTCATGTCCACCGGCGAAGCGCCCAGCACGCAGGACATCCGCGCCATCGCCGGCTGGATTCGCGACAACGAGAAGAGCGCTGTTTTCTCGTCCGCGCGCTTCACCTCCGAGGCGCCGGCCTTCGCCCATCTGACGCCGATTGCAGCCGGCGTGGCCGCGCGCCGCGTCTCCAATTCCGGCGACGACTGGCTCCTCTGGTTCCGCCCCGAGCGCATTCGCACCGTGACCTGGGGCGGGGACCCGTCGAAGCCCGTGGAGATCGGCAATTCCCCCGCCGACCTCTCGCCGCGCCGATCGTTCGCGCAATGGCATCAACTCGTCGTCGGCACGTCCGAGGACTGGACGGCCGACGACATCGCCTCGACGCGCCTCGTCAGCGACGTCGTCGCCGACGTCGCGCTGCAGCACCAGTCCGTTCGCTCGCTCATCATCCAGGACCAGATCCGGCAGGTGAACCGCACGATCAGCGTATCGGAACATCCCGTCGCGACGGCGGACGCCCGGGGCGAAATCGTCTACGTCAACGCCTCCTTCGAGAAACTGGTCGGCAACGAGCGACCACGCCGGATGCGCGATCTCGCCCGGCTCGTGAAGCGGCCGGAGGGCGTCGCCGACCGGTTGCGCGACCTCCTGGAAATCCACCGCAACTGGCGTGGCGAGGTGTGGATGGAGGGCGAAGACGGCGTGCAGACGCCGCTTCTGCTGCGGGCGGATCCGGTGATCGCGCCCGGCGACCGCGTGCTCGGCTACGTCCTGCTGTTCACCGACCTCGCGGAGATGAAGGCAGCGGAGGCCGCACGGCGCCGTTTCCAGGAAGGGCTCGTCGACAGCTACGCGGTCAAGCATGCGCGGCTCGATTCCGAGTCCGATCTCGTGTACCGCCGGCTTCTGTCGTCGATCGTCGAAAACGCGCAGGTCGCGGCGCTCGAGATCGCCGAGAGCGAGCATGTCGCAACCATTCCGGCCATGCTGGACAATGTGCGCGACTCGGTCGCACGTTCCGCGGAAGTCCTCGAAACGCTCGTGTCCCACGCCATGCGCGTGATTGCAGCTGGCGCGGACGGCCGCGTTGCGGACGCGCGCGTCAGGCGACGGGCGCGGCCTGCGAAAAAGCCTGCGCCTCGTTCGAAACGGAAATATTGAATTCGAACGCCGTCTCGGCTTCGGCGAGCAAGGCCTCGGCATTGGACACCGCGGCCAGCGCGCGTTCGTAGGCGGCGCGATAACCGGCGAGAAAAGCCGGCATGTCCGCAATCTCTGGAAACTCGAAAAAGGCGAACATGTCGGCGGGCAGATCCAGCGCCTCGGCAATCATGCGCTTGAGAATTTGTCCGCCGTTCAGGTCGCCGAAATAGCGGACGTAGGCGTGCGCGATCAGAAGTTCGGGTTGCTGCCGCCCGACATCGCGAATGCGCGCGGCATAGGACAGCGCCGCAGGCGTCTC
>CAMFKC010000323.1 GCA_945956975.1 uncultured Methylocystaceae bacterium
CCATGTACCTCGGTGGCACGCTCTACCGCATTCACGGCTCCAACGAGCCGGAGACGATCGGCCAGGCCGTCTCGTCGGGCTGCATCCGCATGACCAACGACGACGTGGTCGACCTCTACAATCGCGTCAGCGTCGGCACGAAGGTCTTCGTGATGCGTTGATGCGACCAGATCGCGGCTTCGCTTGGGCCGCGCATCGTCTGACCGTTTCGGAAAGCCGCCCTCATGGGGCGGCTTTTTTCTTATCATTTAGCGAAGTGCGTCGAGCACCCGCGCCAGATCGTGCAATCGGCCGAGCGCCTCGTTGATCTGCGCGCTCACCGGCGCGCGCAGATCGCCGACCAGTTGGAAATAGACGCTCGCCGCCAGCCCGACGATGACGGCGATCGCCCGCGTGACGACGATCGCCGTGGCCTTGACGAGGATCCGGAACATCGGCGCTAGGGCTCGCTCAGTTCGGCGACACGCGCCTTCAGCGCGCTTCGCTCATCCTCGAGCCGACGGATTCTTCGGGCCGTCTCGATCGATACGTAACCGTCGGCCGCGCTTCGCACGAAGCTGACGCCGGCCTCCAGGCGCGTGCGCCATTTCACCTCGGCCCGGCGGCTTTCGCCGCGCCGCGGCACGACGAGATCGAACACGGACGGCACGGTGGTCGGAAAATCGAAGACAAGCTTGGCGCCGCCATCCGACAAATTCCGGACGAGGCAATCGTGGACGCTGAGGCGGTCGTTGAAAACGACCTTTCCGCCAAGATACGTCCTGTTTCTGTGATCCTTGCGGCGCTCCGTCATCTGAAATCCCTTAATGAAACATTAATTCGATCAGCAAAAGGGATTGCAAGGCGCGCGCCAACCCGGCGCGCGGCCGCCAAATTCTCGAAGTCCAATACTTCGAGCTTGGTTATTTTCGAGACTTTCTGCGGTTCGTCAGCGACTTGCGGCGGTCATGCGGCAAGTTGTCATGCCAACAGGGGCGGCGCGCTCACGCGCCGGCCGCTCATGAATGACACAGCAGGAACAATGGCTCTTCCGGCCGCGGGCGCTTATCGTGTCAGGCCCTTCTCGGCCAGCGCCGCAACGTAGCGTCCCCAGATCTCATCGTGGTCACGGCCGAGTTCAGCCAAGTATTTCCACGAGAAGATGCCTGTGTTGTGTCCGTCGTCGAAATCCAGGCGAATGGCGTAGTTGCCAACGGGCGCGATTTCCTTGATCCGGACGTTCTTCTTGCCGCCGATCGTCTTGCGCTCTGCGGCGCTATGGCCCTGTACTTCCGCACTCGGGCTCTCCACCCGCAGGTATTCGGCCGAATAATCATAATTCGAGGCGTCGTCGAACTGGATCGTCAGGCGCGCGCCATTGTCATGCAGCCTGATTTCGCTCGGCCAAGGCTCAGCCATTTCCATCTCTCCCCGCGGTTTCCGGGCCCACAGGCCGCTTTTTCCGTGTCCGGATCGCTATATATTCCGCGTCCTGACGGTTATAAGGCCCCCATGAACGTCCCCGCCACCCCGACGATCAAAGCGACGCCAGCCCTCGTGGACCCGTTTGGCCGGGCCATCACCTATGTGCGCGTTTCGGTCACGGACCGCTGCGACTTCCGCTGCGTCTACTGCATGTCCGAGGACATGGCCTTCCTGCCCAAGCGCGACCTGCTGACCCTGGAGGAACTGGATCGGCTGTGCTCCGCCTTCGTGGCGCGCGGCACGCGCAAGCTGCGGATAACCGGCGGCGAACCGTTGGTGCGCCGGGACATCATGACCCTCTTTCGGCGGCTCTCGCGCCATCTCGACACCGGCGCGCTGAAGGAGCTGACGCTCACCACCAATGGCTCGCTGCTGTCGAAATACGCCGCCGAGCTCGCCGATTGCGGGGTGAAGCGGATCAATGTCTCGATCGACACGCTGGACCCTGCCAAGTTCCGCGAGATTACCCGGCGCGGCGATCTCGGCGTGGTGCTGAAGGGCGTAGAGGCCGCGCAGAAGGCCGGCATCGCCGTCAAGCTCAACGCGGTCGCGCTGAAAGGCGTGAACGACGGGGAAGTGTTCGACCTCGTCAAATTCGCACACGGGCGCGGCATGGACATGACCTTCATCGAGGTCATGCCGCTCGGCGAAATCGAGGGCGAGCGCTTCGACCAGTACTGGCCGCTGAACGAGGTGCGGGCAAAGCTAGCCGAGCAGTTCACGCTCCAAGGCACGGATTATTCGACCGGCGGCCCCGCGCGTTACTACACCGCGAAGGAGACCGGCGGGCGGATCGGCTTCATTACGCCGCTGACCCACAATTTCTGCGAGAGCTGCAACCGGGTGCGCGTGACCTGCACCGGCACGCTCTACATGTGCCTCGGCCAGGAGGACGCCGCCGACCTGCGCGAGCCCCTGCGCGCCTCGCCGACCGACGAGAAGCTCAACGAGGCGATCGAGGCGGCGATCCGGCGCAAGCCGAAGGGCCACGATTTCATCATCGACCGCACCACCCGCCAGCCTGCCGTCGGCCGACATATGAGCGTGACGGGGGGCTGATCTGCGCCGCCGACTGGCAACGCCCTGCCCGCGATGTTAAGCATCTCCTCGCAAGCCTGCGACGTCGCAGAACCGGCCTAACCGGTCACGACAGGCGGTAAGGGGAGCGGGATGGATTTTCTTCTGGGTATCAGCCGCGCGATCGATTCCGTGCAGGAACGATTCGGCAAGGCCTTGAGCTGGCTCATTCTGTTCGCCGTGCTCGTCTCCTCGATCAATGCGATCATCCGCTTCGCCTTCAACATCAGTTCCAACGCCTGGCTGGAGCTGCAATGGTACCTGTTCGGCGCGGTCTTCCTGCTCGGCGCGGGCTATACGCTGCTCAAGGGCGAGCACATCAAGATCGACATCGTGAACTCGCATCTTCCGCGAACGCTGCGGAACTGGATCGAACTGTTCGGGCACATCTTCTTCCTCGGCTCGTTCTGCGTGGTGATTATCTGGCTGGGCACGCCCTTTTTCCTGCGCTCGTTCGCGGAGAAGGAATATTCGTCCAGCGCCGGCGGCCTGATCGTCTGGCCGGCCAAGCTGATGATCCCGGTCGGCTTCGCGATCCTGCTGATCCAAGGCGTTTCCGAATTCATCAAGCGCGTCGCGATCATGCAGGGAAAAATCCCCGATCCGCATGAAGGCGCGCGCGGCCACGGCGTCGAAGGCTGAGGAGCGAGCCATGGCCCATTTCATTGCGCAGAACATGGCGCCGATCATGTTCGCCTCGCTCGTCGTCGTGCTGCTGCTCGGCTATCCCGTCGCCTTCTCGCTCGCAGCCGTCGGCCTCTTCTACTTCCTGATCGGCGTCGAACTCGCGCCGCTGTCGGGCGGCAGCATCTCGCTCGACTGGAACCTGCTGGCCGCCCTGCCCGAACGCGTGTTCGGCGTGATGAACAACGACACGTTGCTGGCCATTCCATTCTTCACATTCATGGGGCTGATCCTCGAGCGTTCCGGCATGGCGGAAGACCTGCTCGACACGATCGGCCAGCTCTTCGGCCCCGTGCGCGGCGGTCTGGCCTATGCGGTCATCTTCGTCGGCGCGCTCTTGGCGGCGACGACAGGCGTCGTGGCGGCTTCCGTCATCTCGATGGGGCTGATCTCGCTGCCGATCATGCTGCGCTACGGCTACGACCGGCGCCTTGCCTCGGGCGTGATCGCAGCGTCGGGCACGCTGGCGCAGATCATCCCGCCCTCGCTGGTGCTCATCGTCATGGCCGACCAGCTCGGCCGCTCCGTCGGCGACATGTACAAGGGCGCGATGATCCCGGGCCTCGTGCTCTCGGCCATGTATGCGGGCTACGTTTTCCTCGTCACGCTGGTGAAGCCGGATGCGGCGCCTGCCCTGCCGAAGGAGGCCCGCACGCTCGGCTCCGGCGTCGGCTCGCTGATCGCGATCATCGCGGCTGCGGGCGGCGTGTTCTACGCCGGCACGCTCTGGCTCGCGGGCGCCTATCCCAAGATGCCCTCGGACAATGCGGCGATCTGGGCGGGCACGATTGCGATCATCTTCGCCTACGCCATCGCGCTCATCAACGAGAAGCTGAAGCTCGGCCTGCTGTCGCGGCTGGCCTCGCAGGTGGTGATCGTGCTGGTGCCGCCGCTGGCGCTGATCTTCCTCGTGCTCGGCACGATCTTCGTCGGCATCGCCACCCCGACCGAAGGCGGCGCGATGGGCGCGGCCGGCGCGATCCTGCTCG
>CAMFKC010000324.1 GCA_945956975.1 uncultured Methylocystaceae bacterium
GGCCCTCGTCCATGGTGAAGCGCTCGCGCGACCAGTCGCAGGAGGCGCCGAGGCGCTTCAACTGCTGCACGATCGCCCCGCCCGACTGGGCCTTCCACGCCCAGACCTTCTCGAGGAACGCCTCGCGGCCGATGTCGCGGCGGCCCGGCTCCTGCCGCTCCATCATCTGCCGCTCGACCACCATCTGCGTGGCGATGCCCGCATGATCCGTGCCCGGCTGCCACAGCACGTCCTTGCCGCGCATCCGCTCGAACCGGCACAGCACGTCCTGCAGCGTGTTGTTGAGCGCGTGGCCCATGTGCAGGTTGCCAGTGACGTTCGGCGGCGGGATGACGATGCAATAGGTCTCGGCGCCCGCCCGCTCCGGCCGCCCGGCCTTGAAGGCTTGCGCCTGCTCCCACGCGGCCGCGATGCGGCTCTCGACGGCTTTGGGATCGAAGGTTTTTTCCATTGTCATGGCGGCAGGGTTTAGCCGGGTTCGGCGCGCGAGTCAGCCTGTTCGTTGGCGCCTGCCCTGCGGCGCGCCCCCTTCTCCCGCAGAGCGGGAGAAGGTGTCGTGCGCAGCATGACGGATGAGGGACGCGCCGATGCCCGGATGAATCGGTAAATCGCGGCGCCCTCACCCGACCCCGCTGCGCGGGGCCACCCTCTCCCGCTCCACGGGAGAGGGGTGCGCCAACGATCCAAACGCCTCGCTTGCTGCTTCACTCCCCGCCCCCTAGATGCTCACGGGCGGAGGCCATGCATGAAGAGCGTATTCCAGCGGCTGGCGGGCGATTTTTTCTCGACCATCCTGTTCGTGGTCGTCTGGATGGCGACCGGCAGCATCGCCATCGCCACGGGCGTCGCCATCGCCGGCGCGATCGGCCAGTTCATCTGGGCGAAGCAGCGCGGCATCCAGATGACCGCCATTTCCTACGCGAGCCTCGCCCTCATCATCCTCCTCGGCGCGGCCACGCTCTTCACCGGCGATTCCCGCTTCGTGCTGATCAAGCCGAGCCTCGCGCATTTCGGCATCGGCGCGATCATGCTGAAGCGCGGATGGATGGCGCGCTACATGCCGGCCAAGGTCATGGAGCTTGCGCCCGACCTGCCGGTCATCGCCGGCTACTGGTGGGCCGGCCTGATGTTCCTGACCGGCGCGGGCGTCGTCGCCACGGCATTGACCGGCGATGCGAAGCTCTGGGGCGCATTCGTCTTCATCGTCGCGCCCGCCATGAAGATCGTCGCCTTTGCCGCGCAATACGTGCTCTTCCGCTTCCTGATCGGCCGTCGCGTCGCCGCCGCGCAGGCGGGCGCAAGCTGATGGCCGCCCCGGTCCGCTTTGCAGACGGCGCAGAGGTCTGCGCGCTCGGCCAGGGCACGTGGGAGATGGCCGAAAACCGCGCCCGCCGCGGCGACGAGATCCGCTCGCTGCGCGAAGGCCTCGACCGCGGGCTCACGCTGATCGACACCGCGGAAATGTATGGCGAGGGCGCGGCGGAGACGCTGGTCGGCGAGGCCATCGAAGGACGGCGCGACGAGGTTTTTCTGGTCTCAAAGGTTTATCCGCACAATGCGAGCCGCGCCGGCGTGCAGGCGGCCTGCGCGCGCAGCCTGAAGCGGCTGAAGACCGACCGGCTCGACCTCTACCTGCTGCACTGGCAGGGGCAGCACCCGATTTCCGAGACCATCGCCGGCTTCGAGCGGCTGAAGGCGGAGGGCAAGATCCTGCGCTGGGGCGTCAGCAACTTCGATCTCGAAGATCTGGAGGAGGTGGTCGCGGCGCCCGGCGGCGCCGCCTGCGCCAGCAACCAGGTGCTCTACAACCTCAACACGCGCGGCGTGGAGTTCGACCTCGCGCCGTGGATGGCGGCGCGGACCATGCCGCTGATGGCCTACAGCCCGGTGGATCGCGGCGATCTCGCGGACCACGCTGCGCTGGGGCCGATTGCGCAGAAACATGGCGCGACGCCGGCGCAGATCGCGCTGGCGTTTCTGCTGGCGCAGCCGAACGTGATTTCGATCCCGAAGGCCTCGTCGCCGGCGCACCTGCGCACGAATGCCGCGGCGCTGGAGATTTCGCTGGATGCGGAGGATGTCGCGGCGCTCGACCGCGCCTTCCCGCCTCCGAAGCGGAAGCAGCGGCTGGGGATGTATTAGTGTCATCTCCCCTCTCCCGTGAAACGGGGAGGGTGGCCCCGCGAAGCGGGGTCGGGTGAGGGCGCCGCGATATACACGAGCACTTGGGCTGTGGCGCCGCCCTCATCCGTCACGCGTTCCGCGTGACACCTTCTCCCGCTTTGCGGGAGAAGGAAAAACGAACTACGCCAGCGCCTTCAGCGCCGCGCGGCCCGCATACACCGCCTGCGAGCCCAGCTCCTCCTCGATGCGGATGAGCTGGTTGTACTTGGCCAACCGGTCGGAGCGGGCGAGCGAGCCGGTCTTGATCTGCCCGCAGTTGGTGGCGACCGACAGATCCGCGATGGTGGAATCCTCGGTTTCGCCCGAGCGGTGCGACATGACGGCCGTATAGCCCGCACGCTGCGCCATCTCGACGGCGGCGAGCGTCTCGGTCAGCGAGCCGATCTGGTTGACCTTCACCAGGATGGAATTCCCGATGTGCTGCTTGATGCCCTTGGACAGGCGGTTGACGTTGGTGACGAAGAGGTCGTCGCCGACGAGCTGGCACTTGGCGCCGAGCTTGTCGGTCAGCAGCTTCCAGCCTTCCCAGTCGTCCTCGGACATGCCGTCCTCGATCGTGACGATCGGGTAGGCGGCTACCAGGCCGGCGAGATACTCGACCTGCTGCTGAATCGAGCGCGTCTTGCCCTCGCCCTCGTAGTGGTAGGCGCCGTCCTTGAAGAACTCGGTCGAGGCGCAGTCGAGGCCGAGATACATGTCCTTGCCGGCCGCAAAACCCGCCTGCTCGATCGCCTTCATGCAGAAATCGAGCGCGGCTTCCGCCGACGGCAGGTTCGGGGCGAAGCCGCCCTCGTCGCCGACATTGGTGTTGTGGCCTTCCTTCTTCAGCGCGCCCTTGAGCGTGTGGAAGACTTCCGCGCCCCAGCGCACGGCTTCCTTGAGCGACGGCGCGCCGACGGGCAGGATCATGAATTCCTGGAAGTCGATGGGATTGTCGGCATGGGCGCCGCCGTTGACGATGTTCATCATCGGCACGGGCAGCGTGCGGGCGTGCGCGCCGCCGACGTAGCGGAACAACGGAAGGCCAGCGGCGTCCGCCGCGGCCTTGGCGGTGGCGAGCGAGACGCCGAGGATCGCGTTGGCGCCGAGCTTGGCCTTATTGGGCGTGCCGTCGAGCGCGATCATCGTCTCGTCGATGGCGATCTGGTCCATCGCGTCCATGCCGTCGAGCGCATCGGCGATCGTGTCGTTGACGCTGTCGATCGCCTTGAGAACGCCCTTGCCCATGAAGCGCTTCTTGTCGCCGTCGCGCAGTTCGACCGCCTCGTGCGCGCCGGTGGACGCGCCCGAGGGAACGGCCGCGCGGCCGAACGAGCCGTCCGACAGGGTGACATCGACCTCGATGGTGGGATTGCCGCGCGAATCCATGATTTCGCGCGCGTGGATGTCGATGATGTCGGTCATGAGCGGCCTCGGGATGGGAATCTGACGAAAAATACGCCGCGCCTTTTACTGCGCGGGCGCGCCGAGGGAAAGGCGGCCGCCCGCGACAAAGACGCCGGCAAGCGGGAACCGGGCGCTGCGGAGAACGTTTTGGAAGCAGGCGGCGGACGCCGCTGCACATTCCGCACGATCCGGCCAAACACACGCCAGCCCATCGCTTGCGATTGCGACGTGCGGGAACGTTCGACCCATTTTCGAGGAGATCGCCATGAACTGGGATACCGTACAGGGCAACTGGAAGCAGATGACCGGCAAGGTCAAGGAAAAGTGGGGCAAGCTCACCGACGACGATCTCACGCAGATCGACGGCAAGCGCGAGCAGCTCGAGGGCAAGATCCAGGAGCGTTACGGCTACACTAAGGATCAGGCCAAGAAGGCCGTCGACGACTGGAACGACTGAGTCCAGTTCGAACCAGGTCAAGAACCGGCGTCCGTCAGGACGCCGGTTTTTTTTGGTCTGTATCGCGTCCATCCGTCGCGCTTGCGGGGCGTTCGGCTCCGGCCTATCTGTCGCCGCATGAAACATGCCGATGGCCCCAACCTTCTCGGCCAGCACGCCGCCCTGCCCGCTTCGCCCGACGAG
>CAMFKC010000325.1 GCA_945956975.1 uncultured Methylocystaceae bacterium
GATCGTGGTCTTGGTGGTGCCGACGAGGCGCATGATCTGCGCGTCCTTCAGCTCGGGGTGGTTGCGGACCAGCCAGAGAATGGCGTTGGGCCGGTCCTGCCGGCGCGACAGCGGCGTGTAGCGCGGGCCGCGTCGCTTGACGGCGGGCAGCACGACCTTGGACGTCGCGAGCTTGAGCTGGTAGCCCGAGTCCTTCTCGGCGCGCGCGATCTCATCGCGGGTGAGCTGGCCCGATGTGATCGGATCGGCGCCGCGAATGCCGGCGCCGACCTCGCCGTCGGCGATGCCCTTCACCTCGAGCGGGTGCAGTTTGCAGAAGCTGGCGATCTGGTCGAAGGTCAGCGACGTGTTCTCGACCAGCCAGATTGCGGTCGCCTTGGGCATGAGCGGCGCGTTGCTCATTCGATCCTCCAGAAAGGGCGGGGCCTCGGAATCGGGCCCAAGCAGAAAGGCCCGCCGGACCGAGGCCCGGCCGAGGCTACGAGCCTCGTATGAACTGAAATTACGGGATGGCCGGTATATAATCGCGCCAAGACCCGAAAGCAATCGAAACGACGCGCGGAGGTTGAGGACATGGCGATCGAGGACGACATTTTCGCCAGGCCGAAGAAGAAGCTGGAACACGAAATCGGCCAGCCGCTGGATACGCTGTCGGTCGCCGAACTCGCCGAGCGGATCGAGCTTCTGAAGTCGGAAATCGAGCGGCTTGAAGCGGCCCGGACCGCCAAGGCCGCATCGGCGGCCGCGGCCGCCGCATTCTTCAAGACCTGAGACAGGTGTGGCGAAATCGGACGGGTGTCCGCGCAGGCGCAAAATGAAGCGGCGCAGGGGTAAATATTTTAACCGAGTATTAACCTTACCCGTGCAGCCTTGCAGATGTTCCGACCTTTCGGAATCTCGAGTGGCTCTGCCCACTCTGTTTGACGCCTCCCTGTTGAACTTGCACAGAGCCGCTTTCGGGCGGCTCTTTTTTATGCGCAAAGCCTTGCGGAGCCGCTTTGACCGGGGCGATGCGCTCCCCGGCAGCCGTTAACTTCCCCCGGGAAAGCGCCGGAAACCGGGCCTCGAAGGTTAACCCTAACGAAAACTGAATAAGACTCGGGCCGCTTCTGGCGGCTATATTGCTCCTCGTCGGATCGAGGCCGCCCGGTGGTTCAGGCGGCTCACTTCGAAACGATGCGGGTGGCGTGATGGTGCGTTTGGTCAGTTCCGTGGGCGTCGAGCCCGTTTCCTTCGTCGAGCGTCTGGCTGGCTCGGACGCGTTCAAATCCCTGTTCAAGGAAGGCATGAATCTGGTCGAGGAGGCGGCCGCCTATCTCGACGGACCGGGCCGCACCGAGGCCAAGGCCCTGCCGCGCATGGAAGCGCTGGCCTATGCCTCCGAGAGCATGCGCCTGACCACCCGCCTCATGCAGCTCGCCTCCTGGCTCCTGCTGCAGCGCGCGGTCAACGAGGGCGAAATGTCCCAGACCCAGGCCGCCAGCGAAAAGCACAAAGTGAAGCTGTCCAACCAGGACATGGCGACCGCCCCCGACGCCTTCCACCGCCTGCCGGCCCGCCTGCGCGACCTGGTCGCCCATTCGATGCGGCTGCAGGCGCGCATCGTCCATCTCGACCAGTTGCTCTACGCCCGCGCCGAAGCGGTGCTGCCGCCGGTCGCGTCTTCGCCGGTCGCCGATCAGATCGAGCGCCTGCGCACGGCGTTCGCTTCCTGAACGATTTAAAACCTCCAATCCTGGCTCAACGAAAAAAGCCCCGGACCGAAAGGCCCGGGGCTTCTTTGATTTCTGAACCTGAAGGGTTCGTGATTACTTCTTGACGGCGCCGATGCTGCCGAAGCGCGAGGCGAAGCGCGACAGGCGGCCGCCGCGGTCGAGCAGCTGCTGCGAGCCGCCGGTCCAGGCCGGGTGCGTCTTCGGGTCGATGTCCAGGTTCAGCGTGTCGCCGTCCTGGCCGTAGGTCGAGCGGGTCATGAACTCGGTGCCGTCGGTCATGACGACCTTGATCATGTGATATTCGGGATGGATGTCGGTCTTCATCGGTGATCCTTCCAGCGCGGGCCGCGCATCTGCCGGGCAGACGATCGAGTTTCGCGCCGTTGAAACGGAAGGCGGCTCAATAACGGAAAGCGGCCCGTGGCGCAAGGCCCGCCGGACGCGCGGTCAGAGGAAATAGAGCAGGGCCGAGACGGTCACGAAGGAGGCCGCGACACCCGTAATGAGCGCGGCGGCGCAGAGCTGGCCCTGGCCGAAGACGGCGCCGAGCAGCGGATAGATCGTGACGACCGGCGCGGCGGCGAAGATCAGCGCCGCCTTGGCGAGGGAAGGGTCGAGCCCCGGCGCAAATCTGAGCCCGGCGAAAACCGCCAGCGGATGGGCGATCAGCTTGCCGGCCACCACAAGCCCGACGTCGCCCGCCATGCCGCGGGTTTCGAGGCCCATCAGCGCCCCGCCAACCGCAAACAGCGCCGCGGCGCCGGCGGCGTTGGCCAGCATGTCGACGGCGCGGCCGACTGGCGCCGGCAAGGCCAAGCCCGAAGCCGACAGCAGCGCGCCGATGACGATGGCGATGATGAGCGGGTTGCGCGCCAGGCGGTGCGCCGCGCCGCGCAGCGCCTGGCCCGCGCCCCCGCCGCCGCTCCGGCCGGCTTCGGCGAGCGCAAGCGCCAGCGGTATCAGGATAATGTTCTCGAAGGCCATGTTGAGCGACAGCGCGACGCCCGCAGGGGCGCCCAGCACGAGGGCTGCGGTCGGGTAGCCGAAAAAGCCGCTGTTGGCGGCGGTCGCGCCCATCGCCTGAATGGCGCTTTCCGACTGACCGCGTCCACGCCCCCATCGGGCGATGGCGTAGACGATGGCGAACACGACGAGCGAAGCGCCGCCGTAGACCAGGAAATACCGGAGGTCCGCAACTTCGCTGAGCCTGCGCGTTCCCAGGGCACGGACGATCAGCGCGGGCAGGGCGAAATTCAGCACGAAGGCCGCCATTGTCTGCAGGCCCGCCTGTTCCACGAGGCGTGCGCGGACGGCGAAATAGCCGACGCCGATCAGAAGGAAGATCGGGACGGTGATGGCGAGGACCTGGCTCATGGCGCCTCGCTAGAGCAGAGCCGCCGCGCAGGCAATCGCTCTGCGGCGGCGGCCGGCCGAGGTCGAGCGCCGCGGTGGCTGATCCGTTAACCGGAACTGGGAGTTCCGCTCCCGCTTCGCTGGAGATTTCAGTATCTTCGCCGCCAATGATCGGCACAGACGTCATCTCTGTCAGCAGGTTCCAGTCGCACGCCGCCCCGCAGGCGCGGGCGGCGGACGCCGTCGCATATGCCGGGCCGGTCGCAAGCCCGATCTCGTTCCTGGATGGGCTGGCCTATCTGCATCCTGCAAACGGCGACACCGGCGTCGTGTTCTGCGGCTCCTGGGGATACGAGGCGCTGTGCGCGCATCGGTCCTGCGTCGAGTTTTCGCAGATGCTCGCTGGCGCCGGCTATCCGACCCTGCGCTTCGATTATCCCGGCGTCGGCAATTCGGCGTCGGATCTCGCCTCGCGCAGCCTCGAGGACTGGATCGCAGCGGTCGCCGAGGCTGCGGATCTTCTGAAGCGCGTCTCCGGCGTGCGCGAAATTTTGCTGGCGGGTTTCGGCTTCGGCTGCCTCGCCGCTGCGGAAGCGGTCGCGCGAGGATTGGACGCGAAGGGCGTAATCCTTCTCGCCCCGCCGCTGTCCGGGCGCCGTTTCATCCGCGAGACGCAAGCGCTGGCCGCAATGGTCGCCACGCATGACGACGGCAGCGACGAGATCGATGATGGCGACATCGGCATCGCCGGCTTCGTCATGCCCGCGGCCTTCGCCGCGCAGGCGCGCAAACTCGATCTCAAGCGGCTTCTCCTGCCCAAAGGCGCGCTTTGCCTGCTGGCGCCGAAGCCCGAAACGGAGGCCGGCGACATCGTCGCGGCGCTCAGCGCGGAAGGCGCCGAAGTGCGCGAGGCGACATTGCATGGCTACGCCGACATCATGGCCGGCCCGACGATGGCGGCCACGCCGCGCGGCGCCTTCCAGAGCGTGCTCGGCATCCTGCGCGACGTCGTTCCGGCGCGCCCTCTCGAATCGCCGGCGCACGAGCCCCCGCGCGGAGCCATGGTGGATGGCGACGGTTTTGTCGAAGTCGCGACCCGCTTCGGCGATGGCGAGCGCCTTTTCGGCGTGCTGTGC
>CAMFKC010000326.1 GCA_945956975.1 uncultured Methylocystaceae bacterium
CGCCGTCACGTAGAGGAAGGCTTCGGTCTGGCCGTAGAGCTGCTTCAGGTTCAGACCGAGCGAACGGTAGAAGGAAAAGAGATCGCCGCCGATCGCCTCGCCCGCCGTATAGGCGGCGCGGATATTCGAATAGCCGAGCACGTTCTTCAGCGGCCCGTAGACCAGCGCCTCGCCCAGCGCATAGTGCAGGCGCGCGGTCAGCGGCACACTCTCGCCGTTGAGGATCTTCTCGCCCCACTTCCGCGCGACACGAATGAAATGGTCGAACATCTTCCGCTTCGGCGCGCTCGCATCCTCCATGCGGATCATGATGCGGGTGAGCTGGGATTCGAACACGCGCGGCGGCGCAAAATAGAAGGACGGCCCGATCTCGCGCAGATCCTGCGGCACCGTGTCGGCGTTCTCGGGACAGGCTATGCAGGAGCCCGCGACCATCGCCTGCGCGTAATTGAGATAATGATCGCCGACCCACGCCAGCGGCAGATAGGCGAGCTGCTCGTCCCTGTCGGTCAGCCCGTCGAAGGCCACCGTGTCGCGCGCCGCCTGAACGGACCGGCCGGCGGCCAGCACCACGCCCTTGGAGCGCCCCGTCGTGCCGGATGTGTAGAGCATGATCGAGGCGTCGTCAGAGCGGCCCGCGTCGATCAGTTCGTCCAGCGTCTCGCTCAGCGAGGCTTCCGACGCCAGGGCCTTGGAGGAGGCCTCGATGATGTCGTCGAGCGCGCTGATGTTCGGCTGCGTATAGTCGCGCAGGCCGCGATCCTCGTCGTAGACGATATGTTCGAGCGTCGGCAGGCGGTCGGCGATGGAGAGCAGCTTGTCGACCTGCTCCTGGTCCTGCGCGGCGGCGACTTTCACGTCGGCGTTCTCGAGGACATAGGCGAGTTCGTCCGCCACGGCGTCGGCGTAGACCGGCACGGGCGTCGCGCGCAGCATCTGCGCGGCGCAGAGCGTCCAGTAGAGCAGCGGGCGGTTGGCGCCCACGATCGCGACCTTGTCGCCCTGCCCCACCCCGAGCTTGCGCAGCCCCTGCGCGATGGCGCGCACGTTGTCGTAGACTTGCGCCCAGGTCCACGTCTGCCAGATGCCGCGATCCTTGTGACGGAACGCAGGCCGGGCGCCGCGCACGCGCGCATGCATCCGCAACAGCTTCGGAAACGTGTCCTCGGCCTGATCCCGCACAGACGTCTGGCTCGTCGCCACTCCCCGCTCCCTCCGGCGCCGTTGTGGCGCTCTTTCATTCTCGCCGGACGGCGTTCGCTCTCTCCGGCGGCGTAACATTCGCAATGCGCATGGCTGATGGCAAGCGCGCGCTTGACTGCGCAGATGCGTTTTGTCAGGTAGCGTGCGCCCCGGATTTCGGGCGAAGCAGCCCCTACTTTCGTCTATGCTTGAGCGGCCACCGGCCGCATCACTCCCCGTAGCGGCTGAGCGCCTTCAGATCGAGCGGCTTCAGGGCTGCGGACTGGATGCGCAGCAATCCCTCCGCTTCGAGGATTTGCAGGGCGCGATTGGCGACCTGCCGCGACACGCCCGCGATCAATCCGAGTTCCTCCTGGCTGATGTCGAGCGAGGGACCGATGTTCGGATTGAGCACGGGATTGAACAGCCAGGCGATCACGCGCGCCACGCGCGCGACGCCGTCGAGCATCCGTTCGTGCTCGACCAGCGCGATGAACTGGCCCAGGCGCTCGTTGAACTGCCGCACGAGGAAGCGGTTGAAACCGACGGAATTCTCGAACAGCCAGTTGAACGTCGCGCGGTTCATCAGCGCGAGCCGCGTGTCGCGCAGCGTCACCAGGTCGTACTGGCGCGGCTCCGCCTTCAACATGGAGCCCTCGCCGAACCACATGCCCGCCGGCATGCCGGCGAGACTGACCGCCTTGCCGCCCGGCGAGACCGAGGAAATCTTCACCAGCCCGGAGATGACGCCGGTCCAGTGGTCGAAGGAATCGCCACGGTGAACGATCGTCGCGCCGGCGGGCCAGGTCTTCTCGACCAGGCCGCGGCAGGCGCGCTCGATCTCGGGCCCGGTCAGTTCCCGCGCCCAGAAGGCGATGGCGTTCAGCCGCTCGGGCGTCATCCTGTTGGGTCCGGTCGCATGGGCGCGCATCATGTCTTGACGGCATCTTGCGCTCAAGCCTTCGCGAACGGGCGATTCCGCCAGCGGCAGCCCTTGCCGAAAAAAGGCTCCGGGCTAATTCTGTGCGGTACGGTCGCCCAGACGACCAGCTCCGAGAGGAAAAACATGACTCCTTCCCGTCGTGATCTCATGGCCGGCGCGGGCGCCGCCGCCTTCGCCAGCCTTCCCGGTCTCCCGGCAGATGCTTTCGCCCCTCAGGTCGGCAAGCAGAATGCAAGCTACTATCGTTACAAGCTCGGCAGCTTTGAAATCACCGCCGTAACTGATGGCTCGGCCACTTTTCCGCTGGCCGACGGCTTCGTGAAGAATGTCTCGAAGGACGAGGTCAACAAGGCTCTGGTAGCCGCGAACCTGCCGAAGGACCAGATGACCATCGTCTTCACGCCCATCGTCGTGAACACCGGAACGAAGCTCGTCGTCGTCGACACCGGCTACGGCCCGGCCGCGATGGAAAAGAGCGGCGGCAAGAACGGGCAGTTCCATTCCAACCTCGCCGCCGCCGGCGTCGATCGCGGCGCGGTGGACGCGGTGATCATTTCCCACTTCCATGGCGACCACATCAATGGCCTCGTGACCGCAGACGGCAAGCCAGCCTTCGCCAATGCCGAAATTCTCGTGCCCGCCCCTGAGTGGAAATTCTGGATGGACGAAGGCGCCATGAGCCGCGCGCCCGAAGGCGCAAAGCCCGCCTTCCAGAACGCACGCCGCGTGTTCGATGCGCTGGGAAACAAGGTCACGCAATACGAGCCGGGCAAGGACGTCGTGCCGGGCATCCAGGCGGTCGCCACGCACGGCCATACGCCGGGTCATGTCTCGCTGACCGTGGCCTCCGGTTCGGATTCGATGCTCGTGACCTGCGACCTGACCAACCGGCCGGAACTCTTCCTCGCCAATCCCGGCTGGCACCTCATGTACGACATGGACGCCGCCATGGCGGAGGCGACGCGCCGCAGGATGTTCGACATGGTCGTGGCGGACAAGATGCGCGTCCAGGGCTTCCACTATCCCTTCCCGGCCAATGGCCGGATCGAGAAAGAGGACAAGGGCTACCGCTTCGCCCCGACGCCCTGGATGGCTTCGCTCTGAGCTGACTTCACGCCGCCGCTGGTTGTTTCCGGCGGCGGCGGAACGGCGCGCCCAGCAGCCGCAACAGTCCGTAGCCGCCGAGCGCGCCCGCGCCTGCGGTTGCAAAGCCCTCGGGCGTCGTCGGCACGGCGGGCTCGAAATCGCCCCACGCGCGCCGCGCTATTCCGGGATCGAAGGATTTCGCCAGCACCAGCAGCCGCGCGAACGGGCCGGCCTCGCGCATGCGCCTTTGCTGATCCTCGAGTCTGTCCCGCCGCGCGATGGTCTGCTCCATCGATTTTCCGCGATCGCGGGCAAGCTGCTCGCCGTTCGCCTCGAGCCGGGAGATCGCGTCCTTCGTCTCCAGCCCGGCGCCTTTCGCTTCAAGCGCGAACTGCTCGACGAGCGCGGTCAGTTCGTCCAGCGCCCCGCCGAGCCGCTGACGATACTGCTGCGCATATTCCGGCAGCTGCGAAAAGATAACGCCGCACAACAGGCCGAAGCCAAGCGCGAGCCGGCGCAGAATCATCATGGATCCAGTCTAGGCGAACAGTCGCGCCCGGATATAGCGCAGCGGACGGCCGTCGATCAGGCCGAGGCCCACAGCGATGAACGCGAGGCCGGCCAGATTGCGCAGTTCAAGCGCCTCGCCGAGAAAGGCCGCGCTGACCAGAAAGGCGGTGACCGGCACCAGCAACGTGACGAGCAGCGCATTGGTCGCGCCGGCGCGCGCCAGAATGCGGAAGAACAGGATGAAGGCGACCGCAGTGGAGATCAGCCCAAGCGCGGCGACGCAGACGATCTGCGTCGTCGTCGGCATGGGCAGGCTCCAGGGCTGGTCGTAGGCGAGCGCCATCGGCGCGATCAGCACGGAGGAGCCCGCGAGCTGGCCATGCGCGCTCTGCAGCGGCGTAAGGCCTGTCTCTTATACACATCTCCGAGCCCACGAGACGCTCATGAATCGCG
>CAMFKC010000327.1 GCA_945956975.1 uncultured Methylocystaceae bacterium
GTGCATCTCGTTCCCGCGCAGCACTGGTCGGCGCGCGGCCTCTCCGACCGCCGCATGGCCCTGTGGTGCGGCTTCGTGATCGAGACGCAGGCCGGCAAAATCTACGTCTGCGGCGACACCGGCTACGGCGACGGCCGCATCTTCCGAGACATCTTCGTGAAGCACGGTTCGATGCGGCTGGCGCTGCTGCCGATCGGCGCCTACGAGCCGCGCTGGTTCATGAAGGAACAGCACGTCGACCCCGAGGAGGCCGTGCGCATCTTCCAGGACGTCGACGCGCAGGACGCGCTCGGCTGCCACTGGGGCACGTTCCGCCTGACCGACGAGGCGATCGACGAGCCGCCGAAGCGGCTCGCCATCGCACTCGAGCGGGCCGGCATTGCGCCGGAGCGGTTCCGCGCGGCGCGGCCGGGGGAGGTCTGGGAAGCGCGGTAAACCCTTCTCCCGCGGAGCGGGAGAAGGTGGCGCGCGGAGCGCGACGGATGAGGGTCGTGCCGATGCGGGAACGAGCCTCGCGGTCGCAGCGCCCTCACCCGACCTCGCTTCGCGAGGCCACCCTCTCCCGCCTTGCGGGAGAGGGAAGAACGCGCCTCAGGCCGCCCGTCGCGCGCGTTCGGCCATTTCCTCGCCGATCGCCTTCGCCACGGCCGGCCGGGCCAGATGCAGCTTGTGGTAGCTGGTGAGCTTCGGCCATTTGGCGAGGTCGATGCCCACGAAGGGGCACCAGTTCAGCATGGCGACGAGATAGGCGTCGGCGATGGTGAAGCGGTCGCCGACCAGATGGTCCCGGTCGCCGAGGCGGCGGACCAGCGCATCGAAGGTCGGCTGGATCGCGGCCCTGGCGAAGTCCTTCCCTTCCTGCGGCATGGCGGCGGAGAAGAGATTGGAAAAGACCTTCTTGTGCACCTCCGTGCCCAAAAAGTTCAGCGCGTCGATCACCTCGTAGCGCCGCACGTCGCCCCAGGCCGGCGCGAGCCCCGCCTCCGGCTTGCAGTCCGCCAGATATTGCAGCACCGACGGATTCTCGTTGAGCAGAGTGCCGTCGTCGAGCTTGAGAGCCGGCACGTAGCCGTTCGGCGCGATGGCGCGATAGTCGCGGCCGTCCTTCGTGGTCTTGGCGCGCGTGTCCACATAGGTAATGTGGACCGGCAGGCCGGCTTCGTAGGCCGTGATGTGGGCGGCGAGCGAGCAGGCCATCGGCGAGGTGAAAAGTTCCATTGGGGCGTCCTCCATATTTATGCGGATTGGTATAGAATAATCGCAGGCTGCGGCCGTCAAGGATTTTTATGCGAAGCGATACAGAAGATATGAAGCGCAAGCGCGGACGCCCCCGGCAGTTCGAGCCGGACGCCGTGCTCGACAGCGTGCGCAAGGTCTTCACCGAAAAAGGCTTCGAGGGGGCCTCGCTCGACGACCTGGCGGCGGCTGCGGGCCTGAACCGGCCGAGCCTCTACGGCGCCTTCGGCGACAAGGAACAGCTCTATATCCATGCCCTGAACCAGGTTGGCGCCCGCAGCCAGGCGCGCCTGGCCGAAGCGCTGGCGCTCGCCTTGCCGATCGAGGAACGTCTGACCCTCATCTACCGATGGGCCATCGCCGCCTACAGCGCGCCCCCGCTGCACGCCGGCTGCATGATCGTGAACACGGCCACCACGGCCGCCACCACCAACCCGGCCATCGCGGAAGCCGCGCGGAAGATCAGGGCGGGGCAGGAGGAATTGTTCGCGCGCGCCTTCGCGGCCTGTGTCGCGCGGCGGGAACTGCCGGCCGAGCCGGCGCCGTCCGCCCGCGCGAAACTCGCCACCGCCATGCTCGACACCCTGGCCGTGCGCGCGCGGCTCGGCGAGAGCGCCGCCTCGCTGGAGACCTTCGCGCAGGAAGCGCTGGCGCTGGTCTGCGTGATCTAGGCGCCGCGCGCCGCGAGCGCGCCAGGCACGTCCTGCGGCGCGGCGGCGATGGCGACGGCGCCGGCCTCCTCCAGTTCCGCACGCGACCCGTAGCCCCAGGCGACGCCGATCGTCGGCAGGCCGTTCGCCTTCGCGCCGAGCACGTCGTACTTGCGGTCGCCGATCATGATCGCCGAGGCCGGCGCGGCGCCGGTCTCCGTCAGCGCATGCGCCAGCAGTTCGTCCTTGTGCTGCAGCGAGCCGTCCAGCCCGGAGCCGAAGGTCTGCGAGAAGAACCGCGCGAGGCCGAAGTGATCGAGAATGCGCAGCGCGTAGGGCCGCGCCTTGGAGGTCGCGACATAAAGCCGCCAGCCCTCCTCCGTCAGCCGGGCGAGCAGTTCGGGAATGCCGTCGTAGACGCGGTTCTCGTAGAGGCCGGTTTCGCCGTAGCGCTGGCGATAGAAGCGCAGCCCTTCATCCGCGCGGTCGGGGCCGGCGAGACGGCGCAGGCTCTCGATCATCGGCGGCCCGATAACCCATTCCAACTCGTCCTGCGACGGGGCGGGCAGGCCGAGCTGGGTCAGCGCATATTGCACGGAGCCGCAGATGCCGGGCTTGGGGTCGGTCAGGGTGCCGTCGAGATCGAAGAAGGCGGTACGCAGATCGCTCACTTGATGAAGACGTAGATCGCCATCTCGAGCGCGCTGTCGTCGGCGCCCTTGGGATCGTTCAAGTATTCCTCGACGAAGACGTTCTGCGCCTCGTAGCCCTTCTCGTCGAGATAGGCGGTGATCGCCTCGTAGGTGGAATCGACGTCGTCGTAGGCGCCGCGATGCTGGAACTTGATCGCGCGGCCGGCCGGCGTCTCGCCGGCCTTCGCGTCCGGCCCGAGATCGACCGACGCCGGCGCGGGCGCATCGAGCGGGATCATCGCCTGGAATTTGAAATTGTCGTCGTCGGTGTCGACGAAGGCCGCGATCGGGCGGCCGCCTTCCTTCAGGCCCGCCTTGAGCGCCGCCGCGCGCGCTTTGGCAAGCGCGGTCGTGATCGCCTTGTAGCCGTCCTCCCACTTGGCGGCGCCGGAGACGATGACGGCCGGCCGGGACTTGATGTCGAAGGGCTGCGCGGCGGCGTCGACGTCGGGCGTCTGCGGCGCTGCGGGCGCTGGCGTCGACGGCGCGGGTGTCGACGGGGACGGGCTCGCGGGGGCGGGCGTGGCAGGCGCCGGCGCTGCGACCGGCGGCGCGGCGGTCTGGGCGGAAGCCTGCGCGGCGAACGCAAGCGCAGCGCCGAGCGCGAAAGCCGCCAAAGTCCGTCCAGCGTTTGCCAACATGCGATTCGCTCCGCCCCTCACGCCCCTATATATAGCATCCGCCGCCTTCGTGGCGGAGCTGAGGCCATCAGAACTTTCGGCTATCCGGACAAAGCCGCGCATGAACCAGCAACAGACCCATCCGCTTGCCGGCCGCAGCGTCGCGAAGATGAACGGCGCGGGCAACGAGATCGTCGTGCTCGACCTGCGCGGCGCCGATGCGCGCGTGACGCCGCAGGACGCCCGCGCGATCGGCGCGGCGCCCGGCCTGCGCTACGACCAGCTGATGGTGCTGCACGACGCTGCCGCCTCCGACGCCGTGGCGGCCATGAAGATCTTCAACATCGACGGCTCGCTCTCGGGCGCCTGCGGCAACGGCACGCGCTGCGTCGCCTGGACGCTGATGCGCGACGGCGGCGCCGGCGAGCTGCTGCTCGACTCCGATGGCGGCCTGCTGCGCGTGACGCGCGACGGCGAATTCGCCTTCACGGTGGACATGGGGACGCCGAAGCTCGGCTGGCGCGAGATCCCGCTGGCGGGCGACGGCTGGGACACGAACCATGTCGCGCTTCTCCCGCCGGTCCCCGGGGCGCCGGCGGAATTTTCCGCGGTCAGCATGGGCAATCCGCACGCCGTGTTCTTCGTCGACGACGCCATGGCCATCGATCTCGGGGGCCTCGGCCGCCAGATCGAGCATCATCCCCTCTTCCCCGAGCGCGTGAACGTGTCCTTTGCGCAGGTGCGGGCGCGCGACTCGATCCTGCTGCGCGTGTGGGAGCGCGGCGCGGGCGCCACCCGCGCCTGCGGCACCGCCGCTTGCGCGACGGCGGTGGCCGGCGCGCGGCTCGGCCTGACCGATCGCGCCGCGCTCGTCTCACTACCGGGCGGCGACCTGCGCATCCACTGGCGCGCGAGCGACGACCACGTGCTGATGACCGGCCCCGTGGAGCTCGAATTCGAGACGGCGCTGGAC
>CAMFKC010000328.1 GCA_945956975.1 uncultured Methylocystaceae bacterium
GTTCATAGACCGCGCGGTGGGACGCGAGCGTCGGAGCGGCCGCGCCAGCCAAAGCCGCCCCGCCGGTGAGGCCCAAGGCGGCCGGCAGGACAAGGGCGCGCGCGAAAACTGCGAATTTCGTCATGGACTGACCTCTCCGCCGCAGCGTTTGCATTACCCTCGTGGCGAAAATACGAGTTTGCAGCGAATCGGTCGAGGGCTGCG
The DNA here is from genome assembly GCA_945956975.1 of uncultured Methylocystaceae bacterium. GTDB lineage: Bacteria > Pseudomonadota > Alphaproteobacteria > Rhizobiales > Beijerinckiaceae > JAJXWB01. The sequence goes on from CAMFKC010000328.1 coordinate 205, forward strand.
CACAGGAAGGTGAGCCATGGACGAACGTCTGTCACGATCCCCGGATCAGCGCCTCGGCGACCTCGGGATCATCCTGCCGCCAGCAGCGGCCCCCGTCGCCAATTACATCGCGGTCTCGAGGATGGGCGGCCTGCTCATCGTCTCCGGCCAATTGCCGTTCGGGCGCGACGGCAAGATCGACCCCCGCCATGTCGGCAAGCTGGGCGGCGAAGTCTCCGCCGCGGACGGCCGTGAGGCGGCGCGAGCCTGCGCGCTCAACGTGCTGGCGCAGGTTCGCGCGCAGATCGGCAGCCTCGATGTGGTCGGGCGCTGCCTGCGGCTCGGGGGCTTCATCAATTGCGCCAGCGATTTCAAGGAGCTGGCACAAGTCATGAACGGCGCGTCAGACCTCATGGTCGAGATCTTTGGAGACCGCGGCCGCCATGCCCGCTCGACCATCGGCGTAGCTCAGCTGCCGCTCGACGCCGCGGTCGAGGTCGAGGCCATGTTCGAGGCGGCGCCGTGACCTCGTCGCCCCTCGCGCCGGCCTGGCTGACCGCCAGGCCCATCGCCCATCGCGGCCAGCACGACCGCGCCCAAGGCCGGATCGAGAATTCGCCCGCTGCCGCGGCTGCGGCCGTGGCGCATGGCTTCGCCATCGAATGCGACGTCCAGCTTTCGGCCGACGGCGAAGCCGTGGTGTTCCACGATTTCACCCTCGACCGGCTCACCGGCGAAAGCGGCCCGGTTTCCGGGCGCAGCGCAGCCGACCTGTCCCGCATCGGCCTGGCTGGTTCGCCAGACCGCATCCCGTCCCTGCCCGACTTTCTGGCCCTGATCGCTGGCCGGGTCCCGCTGGTGGTCGAGATCAAGAGCGCCTTCGACGGCGACCTGCGGCTGGCGCGACGGACGGCCGAGATCGTAGCGGCCGCCGATGGGCCGATCGCCATCAAGAGCTTCGATCCGGACGTAATCGCCTTCCTGCGCCAGAACCGGACGGCGCTCGACCTGGCGGGCGTCCCGCTCGGGATTGTCGCCGAGGCCGTCTATACAGATGGCGAATGGACCAAGCTTCAGCCAGCCAAGCAGACAGAACTCGCCAACTTCCTGCATTGGGATCGCAGCCGGCCGGATTTCCTGTCCTGGTCCGTCCGCAACCTGCCCCATCCCACGCCCTATCTCTGCCGCGCCGGCCTCGGTCTTCCCGTCATGTCCTGGACGGTGCGAACGCCCGAGCAACGCGCCGTTGCTGCGCGATGGGCCGACCAGATGGTCTTCGAAGGCTTCCTGCCGTGACGCCTGTTGCGCTGCAGCGCGACTGACCTATCTTGGCTCTGGTTTCCCGTCATCAGAAACTGGCCTGTGTCCGCCGAACTCACGATCCGCGTCGTTCCGAGCCTCCGCGAAGTCGATCCCATCGCCTGGGACGCCTGCGCCAATCCGAAATTGTCTCAGCCTCGCAATGGCTTGCATGGCGAACCCGACTCAGTTTGCGAACCGCGTGATTCAAGTCCTGAAGCCCGGCAAACGGCCGACGCCGGTGACGAGGCGCCGATGGCGCCGATTGATTCAAGACTTCAACAAGAGCCGTTCAACCCCTTCCTGACGCACGCTTTTTTGGCTTCGCTGGAAGAATCCGGTTCCGCCACCGCGCGCACGGGCTGGGCGGGTGCGCATATCCTCGTCGAGGACGCGGACGGCAAGCTCCGCGCCTGCGCGCCGGCCTATCTGAAGAACCACAGCCAGGGCGAGTATGTGTTTGACCATGGCTGGGCAGACGCCTACGAGCGGGCGGGCGGCTCGTACTATCCCAAGCTGCAGGTCGCGGCGCCCTTCACGCCGGTCACCGGCCGGCGCCTGCTGCTCGCCGAAGGGGCGGGCGATGCGGAGCGCGCCGCGCTGTTGCAGGGCCTTCGCGCCGTGGTGCGCAAGGCCGGCGCCTCCTCCATCCACATCACCTTTCCGACCCGGGAGGAGTGGCGGAAGCTGGGCGACGCGGGTCTGCTCCAGCGCACCGGCCAGCAATTTCACTTCTTCAATCGCGGGTATTCGTCGTTCGACGACTTTCTCGGCGACCTCGCATCCCGCAAGCGCAAGGCCATCCGCAAGGAACGCGCCACGGCGCTCGCGCCGGGAATAGACATCGAATGGGTCACCGGGAAGGACCTGCGCGAGGAACACTGGGACGCGTTCTTCGCGTTCTACATGGACACGGGCTCTCGTAAATGGGGACGGCCCTATCTGACCCGCACCTTCTTCTCTCTGCTGGGCGAACGGCTCGCCGATCGCGTCCTGCTGGTCATGGCCAGGCGCGGCGGACGGTACATTGGAGGGGCGCTCAACCTGATCGGCGACGACGCGCTCTACGGACGCAACTGGGGCGCCATCGAGGAGCATCCGTGCCTTCATTTTGAAGCCTGCTACTATCAGGCCATTGATTTCGCGATAGCTCGGGGCTTGAAGCGGGTTGAGGCGGGCGCGCAGGGCGAACACAAGCTGGCGCGAGGCTATCGGCCCGTTACGACCTATTCCGCCCATGAAATCGCCGACGTCCGGCTGGAGCGGGCCGTGGCGGATTACCTCGAGCGCGAGCGCAGGCAGGTGGCGGCGACGATCGAGGCCTACGAAGACTACGTTCCCTTCCGCAAGGGCTGACCGGAAACGCGCGAAGGGCGGCCGGTTTCCCGGCCGCCCACGCGCATCGCATCAGCGTCGATGTTCCCAGCGCTTGCGCAGGATCGGACGGTTGTCGTGGCGGTACGCCCGCCCCCGCCAATGCGGCCGCATCATCCGCACACAGCGGCCCCAACGGTTCGGCGTGAAGCCTCGCCCGCACCCCATGCGCGCCAGCTCGATCTGCGCTTTTTCGGCGCCCGCTGGCTGGCCGATCGGCATGGCCGACGCGGGCGCCGCAGCCGCAAAGGCGGAGCCGGCCAGAATCGCGGTCGCAAGCAGCGTATTTCTCAAAATCATTCAGAACCCTCTTGAGTTGGATGAGGCCCCCGCGGCGCTCACGCTTTCGCGCGCAATTCTCTTGACCGGCGCCGGCCCTGCGGGAGAAATTGCTGAAAAGCAAAGAGGTTCCGATGTCCGCCTATGATCCCGACAACGTCTTCGCCAAGATCCTGCGCGGCGAAATGCCCTGCACGAAGGTTTACGAGGACGATGTGGCGCTGGCCTTCATGGACATCATGCCCCGGGCGGACGGCCATGTTCTGGTCATCCCCAAGGCCCCTGCCCGCAACCTCATGGACATCGACGGAGACGTCTTGGCCGGCCTGATCCAGCGGGTCCAGAAGGTCGCCCGCGCGGCCTTCAAAGGCATGGGCGCGGAAGGCGTGTCCATCCAGCAGTTCAACGAGGCTGCCGGAGGCCAGGTGGTCTTCCACATCCATTTCCACGTATTGCCGCGCTGGTCGGGCGTCTCGCTGCGCCCGCCCGGCGTCATGGGCGACAAGGCGGCCATCGCCGCAAACGCGGACAAGATACGCGCCGCGCTCGATTAGACCTCGCTCGCCTGCAAAAGCCTGCCCTGATCGCTGACTATCTGTGTGGCGCCTCATCGTTGCGCCGGGATCTTCGCCCCTATGCTCCTCTGCGTCAGGCGCGGGGGGTGAAATGATAAAGGTGAAGGCTCTTCTTTTTTCCGGCAGGCCGAACCCGGAATGGACGATTTCAGGTGAGGAGGCGCGCGTCGTCTTGCAGGAGATCGCCGACACGCCCGGCATGATCGCACTCAGGGCCAATTATCCCTGGTGTCTCAACTACCAAGGCCTCGAGCTGGATATTCTGTCGGACGCCGCTGCGGCCGAATACGGGCTGCCGCCCAGTTTCATCATCCATTCCGGCCGCACCCGGTTCGAAGGCAAGGCGCAGGAAGTGGCCTCTCGTCTTGTCGCCCTGATGTTCAGCCATCGGATTTCATGGGACTCGTGGATCGACGATCTCGGGCCGGACGAAACGCTTCAGGAAATCCTTCAGGCGGAA
>CAMFKC010000329.1 GCA_945956975.1 uncultured Methylocystaceae bacterium
GCGCACGTCGTTGCGCTTGCCAAGCGAGCCATCGGCGTTCACGAGGAACTTCGGCACGACGAAGAGCGAGATGCCCTTGGTGCCGGGAGGCGCGTCGGGCAGGCGGGCGAGAACGAGATGGACGATGTTCTCGGCCATGTCGTGTTCGCCATAGGTGATGAAGATCTTCTGGCCGAAGATTTTATACGTGCCGTCGGCCTGCCGCTCCGCGCGGGTGCGCAGCGGGTTGAGATCGGAGCCAGCGCCCGGCTCGGTCAGGTTCATCGTCGCCGGCCAGACGCCGGAGATCATCTTCTCGAGATAGGTGTGCTTGATCTCGTCCGACGCATGCGCCTCGAGTGCGTCGATGGCGCCGAAGGTCAGCACCGGGCCGAGCGTGAAGGCCATGTTGGCGGAACTCCACATGCTCAGGCAGCTCGCCAGCAGCACCTGCGGTAGGCCCATGCCGCCATGCTCGACCGGCGCGGTCACGCTCTGCCAGCCGCCGTCCACGAACTGCTTGTATGCATCCACCCAGCCGGGCGGGGTGGTCACCACGCCGTCCTTCCACTGCGCGCCGACCTGGTCGCCCACGCGATGCAGGGGCCCAAGCACGTTCTCGGCGAATTTGGCGGCCTCGTTCAGCGTGGCCTCGGCCATGCCGTCGGCGAGATCGGCGTAGGTCCCGTCCGCAATGCCTTCCTGCAGGCCGGCGGCCGCGTTCATCATGAAGACCATTTCGGAAACCGGCGCGCGATAGGCCATCGATCTGCTCCCTCGGGTTGGCTTTCCGCCTTCATATTCCGCGCTGCGGACGAAGGCCAGCCGACGAATGGCTGAGCCGCGACAAATGATCTTGAAACGGGTTTGCGCCTGCGCGATGCTGCAGCCCGTCCTGCAAGATTGTTCGACATTTTGCATGACGGAATGAAGGCGGAGCCCGGCCAACGGGCCCGCGGAGGAAACGAGAGCCAATGCCCCTGCCGGGGCGTTTGCCCCCATGTGAGGTCCGATGGCCGAAAGCTATTCCACCATCATCTACGAGCGGCCGGCCGACGGCGTCGCGCGGATCGTGATGAACCGGCCGGACGCGCGCAATGCGCAGAACCTTGACATGACCTATGAGCTGAATAGCGCTTTCGACCGCGCCGTGGCCGATGCCGAGGTGAAGGTCATCATCCTCGCCGGCGCGGATCCGCATTTCTCGGCCGGACACGACCTGCGCGACAGCGGAGAGAAGAAGCTGGGGCGCGATTTTCCCGTCGTCTCCACCTGGGGCGGCTTCGAGGATGCGGGCGCCGAAGGGCGCTACGCGCGCGAGCAGGAAATCTACCTGCAGAACACGCGGCGCTGGCGCAATCTTTCCAAGCCCACCATCGCGCAGGTGCAGGGCAAGTGCCTTGCCGGCGGGCTGATGCTCGCCTGGGCCTGCGACCTCATCGTCGCCAGCGACGACGCCGCCTTCTGCGATCCCGTGGTGGCGATGGGCGTGTGCGGCGTCGAATGGTTCGTGCATCCGTGGGAGCTTGGGCCGCGCAAGGCGAAGGAACTGCTTTGGACCGGCGACAGCTGGAGCGCCGAGGAAGCGCGCGCCTTCGGCATGGTGAACCACGTCGTGCCGCGCGAAAAACTTGCGGAGTTCACGCTGGCGCTCGCGGGAAAGATCGCGGCCAAGCCGACCTTCGCGGTCAAGACCGTCAAGGAGGCGATCAATCGCACGCTCGACATCCAGGGCCAGAACAGCGCGATCGAACAGGCCTTCGGCCTGCACCACCTCTGCCACGCCCACAACATGATGAAATTCGGCGTGATCGTGGACCCCTCGGGCCTTCATCCTTCCGTGCGCTCGCGTATGGATCCTTCGTTGAACAAGAAGAGCTGAACAATGGACCTGTCCTATTCCGACGAGCAGAGGTTGCTCGGCGAAAGCGCCAACAATCTGCTGGCGGCGCGCGCGCAGAAGCCGGGCGCGACCGACCTGTGGAAAGAGATGGCCGACATGGGCTGGCTGGCGCTGCCGCTGCCCGAGACGGACGGCGGGCTCGGCCAGGGCATCGTCGATGTCGGCATCGTGACGGAGGCGATGGGGCGACACCGCGCGCGCTCGAATTATGTCGCGAGCGTCGTTCTCGCGGGCGGGCTCGTAGCCGCGCTCGGCAATGATGCGCAGCGCGCCGCAACGCTGCCGGGGCTCGCCGACGGGTCGCTTCGCCTCGCGCTGGCGCATGCGGAAGAGGGTGCGCGCTACAACCTCTCCCATGTCGCGACGACTGCTACGAAGAGCGGTGCGGGCTACGTTCTCGGCGGACGCAAGACAGCCGTGCTCGGGGGCGATGTTGCGGATCGACTTATCGTGTCGGCTCGCGTCTCCGGCGCGGCGCGCGATGCGTCGGGTATTGGGCTGGTCGTCGTCGATACGGGCGCGAAGGGCGTGACGGTCGATGGCCATGCGACGGTCGACGGCGCGGGCGCCGCGCGCGTGACGCTCGCGGAGGTGGAAGTCAGCGCCGATGCGCTGCTGTCGGCGGACGCCTTCGCGGCGATCCAGCATGCCTATGACCGGGCGACCGCCGCCTTCTGTTCCGAACTCGTCGGCCTGATGGAGGCCGCGACCAAGGCGACCATCGAATACACCAAGATCCGCATCCAGTTCGGCAAGCCGCTCGCGGTCAACCAGACGCTGCGGCACCGTATGGCCGACATGTCGATCGCCTGCGAGGAGGCGCGCTCGATGGCGCTGCGCGCCGCGCTGCATGCGGACGAGAACGACGCACGGTCGCGCGGCCGCGCCATCGCCGGCGCCTGGGCCAAGGTCTCGCGTTCCGCGCGCTTTGTCGCGGAGCAGGCGATCCAGCTCCACGGCGGCATGGGCGTGACAAACGAGCTCGAGATCGGCAGCTATCTCAAGCGCGTCGTTGCGCTCGACGCCATTCTTGGGCCACCCGATCTCCACCTGCGCCGCCACGTGGCGCTCACCAATCTCGCGGCTTGAGGTAGCGACATGGACCTGACCTTCACGCCTGAAGAGCGCGCCTTCCAGGAAGAGGTGCGCGCCTTCCTGAAAGAGAAGCTGACGCCGGACCTGCGCCGCGCGCATCATCTGACGCCGAGCGTCTTCTCGGATCCGCCGGTCGGCAACCGCTGGCAGAAGATACTGTATGCCCAGGGTTGGGCCGCGGCGCTGTGGCCGAAGGAGTACGGCGGCACCGGCTGGAGCCTTGCGCAGCGCTACATCTGGGAAATCGAATCCGCCGCCGCGGGCGCGCCGTCGGTAACGCCGATGGGCCTGCGCATGGTCGGTCCCGTCATCATGAAATTCGGCACGCAGGCGCAGAAGGATTATTACCTGCCACGCATTCTCAAGGCCGAAGATTACTGGTGCCAGGGCTACAGCGAACCGGGCTCGGGCTCTGATCTCGCCTCGCTGAAGACGCGCGCGGTGCGCGACGGCGATCACTACGTCATCAACGGCTCGAAAATCTGGACGACCCACGCCCATCACGCGAACATGATGTTCGCGCTGGTGCGCACGTCGGAGGAGCCGAAGAAGCAGGACGGCATAAGCTTCTTGCTGATCGACATGAAGACGCCGGGCATTTCCGTGCGGCCGATCCTGACGATCGGCGGCGACCACGAGACGAACCAGGTGTTCTTCGACGACGTGCGCGTGCCCGTCGAAAACCGCGTCGGCGCCGAAGGGCAGGGCTGGTCCTACGGCAAGTATCTGCTTGAGTTCGAGCGCGGCGGGGCGATGACGTCCGGGCGTCTGCGCGCGATCCTCGGCGACATCGAGAAGCTGGCGCATGTCTATCGTGACGGCGATGCGCCGCTCGCGTCCGACCCGTCGTTCGCGCTGCGCCGTTCGCAGGCGGAGATCGACATTGATGCGCTCGAGATGACGGAGCTGCGCATCATGTCGAGCCTGCAGTCCGGGCAGAATCCGGGTTCGGTTTCGTCGTCGCTCGCCAAGCTGCGCAATTCGGAGATCAAGCAGTCGTTGACCGCGCTGGCGGTCGATGCGCTGGGCCAGGACGGTCTTTGCTGGGAGGGCCACCGCCCGCTCTATGAGATGAATGCGGAGCCGGGCATTCCGGAGGACGCGCTCACCGTGCTGCCGGAATATCTCAACAGCCGCGCCTACACGATCTTCGGCGGCACGTCGGAAGTGCAGCGCGACATCAT
>CAMFKC010000330.1 GCA_945956975.1 uncultured Methylocystaceae bacterium
GACCGTCTGTTCCGCCCGGTATGCGAGGAACCAGTCGACGAGCGCGCGAACGCCCGTTTCGATGCTCGTTGAGGGCCGGTATCCCGTCAGCGCTTCCAGAAGGTCGCAGTTGGCGAAGGTTACCGGTACGTCGCCTTTCTGCATAGGCAGATAGTTGCGTTGCGCCGACTTGCCGACGGTGCGCTCAAGGGCGGCGATAAAGGCCATGAGCTCCGCAGGCGCCCCGCGCCCTATGTTCACGATGCGAAACGGCGCAACCGGCGAGACAGTGTCCTTATCGCCGATGCTTTCGCCCGCCACCGGGGCACAACAGACTAGCCGCACAATCGCTTCTACGAGATCGTCGATATAGGTGAAATCGCGCTGCATGTCGCCGTAGTTGAATACGTCGATCGGTCGACCCGCTTCTATGGCTTCGAGGAATTTTTGCGGTGCCATGTCCGGCCGTCCCCACGGGCCATAGACTGTAAAGAAGCGGAAAACCGTGGTCGGCAGGCTCCATAGGTGGGCGTAAGAATGCCCTATCACTTCCGTCGATTTCTTAGTTGCGGCATAAAGCGTGATCGGTCGGTCAGTTTGATTCTTCTCATAGAATGGGACGTCGAAGCTCTCGCCGTACACCGAACTAGTCGAAGCTATCATCAGATGGCGGGGCGGCCCACGGCGGGCGCATTCCATCAGGTTGAATGTCCCGACCAGATTCGATTGTATATAGGCTCGCGGATTATCAAGGCTGTAACGCACACCGGCCTGCGCAGCGAGATGCACCACGACATCCGGCCTAGCAGCTTCATAAGCCCGTTCTAGTCCACTCATTTCCTCAAGCGCCCCGATCGTGTTGCGAAAGCCATTATTCTCTGCGAGAAGACTAAGCCGTCGCTGCTTCAACGCCGGATCATAGTAGGGTGTCATGGCGTCGAACCCGTCGACGAGATGGCCGTCGGCAAGGAGTCGCCGACACAAATGGAATCCAATAAAGCCGGCTGAGCCGGTTACGAAAAAGCGCATGACTAGGTGATGCGCGATTTATCCAAGCTCGTCAAACGCTGAGGCCGCCGGAATGAGGGGCGGTCGCGCGCTTGCTTGCCTGGCGGGAACGGAGGCGCTGTGAAGTGGACGCGCCCGCCGACCTGTCCCATTTAATTCGCGCGGCGCAGGCTGCAGACACACGCCGTGACGGCCGCCTCTTGTACTTAGGCGTACGCGAGGCGTTCAGTGTGCGCAACCGGGTGCGGAGGTCTGTCGTCACTTGCTGCGGCCGGCTATTCCGTGGCCGTGCCGCGGCCGCGGCTCCTGCGCCAAAGCTTTTCGGCAATCGGCGCCGGGTCGATCCCGCGGGAGCGCCACCAGCCCTTTTCGTCGCCCGCCATGTGGAGCTGGTGGTGGCAGGAGGCGCACAGGGGCACAGTGAATTCATCCGACACTTTCCGCCCCATGGCCCGCGGCTGGGCGAAGCGGAGATGGTGCGCCTGCGCCGGCTGCCGCGCGCAGGCAAGACACGGGTTGGCGGCGACGAAGCGCAGGTGCTCCTTGTCGCGCCTGCGCTTGGGCTCAGGAAGCGCAAGCGCGCTCTTGTCGATCTTCGCCAGCTCCACCGGCAGGCCGGTTTCGGGGTCGAGCGTACGCTCTGCCTGTCGAGACGTCTCGTCTGCCGGGCGATCATGCGCCGCGTTTTCGCCGCGCGCCGGCTTTGCCGCTAGACCGGCGTACAGCGACAGCCCGAACGAGGGGCCGAACGTCGACAGCGCCCGCTTGGTAGCGTCGGTCTCCGCAGCCTTGGCCGCCCGCTCGTGCGCAAGGCCCGGCGTGTCGGCGAAGGCTTCGGCGGAGCCAAAACCCTCGCGCACGACCAGCGTCCCGTTCGCGCGCACGGTAATCCTGATGCGCACCAGATAGCTCACCGCATATGCACTATCGGTCGTCCTACTCGCCACGCATTCGCTGGCGATCGTCTGGCGATCCCAATTGGAGTGGCCGAAAATGCGGTTTGCTTCCGCGATCGCGCGCCAGCCTTCGAGATATGGAAAGGCGCGGCCTTCGATCTCGCGTTCCTTCAGCCAGCGGGCGTTCGGCGGCTTTTCCAGCTGCTTGATCTGGTCTTCGGCGAAGCTCATGTCGCGTGTCTCCGGTTCAGGGGGCAGGGGGCTTGTCGCAGATCGCGCGCACAAGCAGATCGAGGTAGCTCCAGCCTTCGCTTTTCGCCTGCTGCTCGCAGGCGCGGATAAAAGCGGCGGCGGCCCGGTGCAGGTCGAGCGAGCGGGTGGAGCGCCGCGCGGCGGCCAGCCGATCCTGGGCCAACGCCTCGGCGACGAGGAGAAGGGCCGCCCGCGCCATGTCGAACATGGCGGCGTCGAGTGGCGAGGCGGCCGCACAGAGAGCGCAGCGCTGCTCGAGCGCGCCGGCTGCCGCTTCGATCGGGTCGCGCCACGGGATGCGGTGGACCTGGGCGCATTCGGCGAAGGCCATCAGGCTCGCCGTCGCTTCTCCTGCCGCCTCGCCGCGCGCGAGCGTGCGCAGCCAGTCGAGCGAGAATTGCTCGAACAGGGCCGTCGCCCGCCCTGCCGCGGCGCTCTCCGTTCGCGCCTGTCCCGCGCGCTTTTTCCTGCGCTCATTCATCGCCGGCATCCACGTCGCCGTCGGAGGGATTCTCCTCGTCGTCAGCGAGGTCCTGCAGCATCCGCGCAAAGGCCGCGTCCTTGTGCGCGAGCCCATTTCCGGAAAGCGTCGCGCCGTAGGCGATCATCAGCTTTTCGAAGGTCGGATAATCCTCCGGGTGCATGCGCAGGATCACGCAGCGCGCATTGGCGATCGCGGGCATGTCCCGGGTCTGCGCCTCGATTTCGTAGACCGTGCTGCTTTCGGCGAGTTCGAGCAACGCGTGCACGGTGTCGGCGGTGGCGAACGGCGCGATCGCGCCGCACTTCGTCCAGCCGAGCCGCATCAGCCGTTCGTCCGGGACAGCCAGCCCGTCGAAGGTGCGGCTGATCGCCGTGAAATAATAGGCGCGGCGCGAGCCGAGGCCGGGCAGGGCGCGCGCCGCCTTGAAGGCCGGCGGATCGGTCGCCTGCAGGCGACGCAGCAGGCGTCCGATCTCCAGAAAGGTCTCGTCGGTCTCCGCCGCGCGTTCCGCGATGGCGGCGAGGACCTGCTTGCTCTTGGGGTTCATTCTGCGTCTCCTTTTCGGCAGTCGTCATTGGGGTTTCGCGCCGGCCGCGCCTTCAGGCGGCGCGCGAGCTCGCGCACCTTGAGCGCCTCGGCGAGTTCGAGCAGTTCGTCGATCGGCGCGTCGGCGGCGGCGATGAGTCGAGCCTTGGCGCCGCCTGCTGCGTAGAGGCGCGCGCGCTGCGGCGCCGAACAGCTCCGCGAGAAGCGTCCGACGCCTACCAGGGCGTAGCCGGTGCTGGCCGGAAGGCCGCACCGCCTGAAAGCCGCCTTGATGGTCCTGCGGTTTGCGGCGTAGCGCTGCGCCAGCCATTCGGCCTGGGCCAGCCAGTCGTCAGCGAAATCTTCGGGCTCTCCCGCCGAATATTCCTGCTTCGCGATGTTCATCTGGATTTCCAATAATCGTTTGTCCAGACAATACTGATATAAATGGAGCGGAATGCAATAAATCTGAAAATGATGAGACAAATATTATGTCTCAACATGCTCGCCTTTTGCGTTTACGTAGGCGTTTCATCTGCGGTGCTGGAGTGCGCGCTTATGTTCCAGCCGCTCAGATGAGCTGGAGGAAAGCGCCGGATGGAAGCGTGGGAGGAACTGGCGATGGACCGCGAGGGTCCAAGACCATCAAGCCCGCTTGCGCTCGCGATTTTGCGTGGATAGCACGTTATGGCCGGGCACTGCGCTAGCGACGGCGCGGGCGCTCAAAGAGCGCCGGATCGACGCACAATGTAAGGTTTCGTCTTCTGGCGAAATGAAAAAGGGCGTAGTTTGCCGATCGCACTGACGATTCGTGAAAGAACAGCCATGACAGACTCGCCGAGCACGACCTCCTATATCGAACTCGCGGCAGACATCGTTTCGGCCTACGTCAGCAACAATCCCGTTCCGCTCGCGGAACTTCCGAACGTCATACGTGACGTTCATTCGGCTCTCATGCGCGTGACGGAGCAGGCCACGCCCATCGAAGTCGAGCCCCTGAAGCCGGCGGTG
>CAMFKC010000331.1 GCA_945956975.1 uncultured Methylocystaceae bacterium
TGATCGTCTTGTCGCGCACGACCGCCCAGCCGGCGGTCTTCACGACTTCGACCTCGAGCCCCTGCTTGGCGTAGAAGCCCATGGGCGCCGCCATGATGATCGGCGTCGCGCAGGTGATCGGGATGAAGCCGACCTTGAGGTTCTTCTTCTCTGGAGCCCCCGTCTGCGCGAACAGTTCCGTGGCCGTGGCGATCGGGAAGATGGAGGCGAGCGCGGCGGCCGCCGTCGAGGCGCCGACCGACGACAGGAAGGCGCGGCGGTTGGCGTCGTTGGGGAACATGGCGCGCATGACCGCCGTCTCGACGATGTTGCGCATCGTCCCTTCGTCCTCGGTCGGGTTGGCGGGCGCCTCGACCGCCGTCGCGATCCTGTGCTCCTCCTCGCTCCCGTGCGCGCCACAGGCGCAGCGCTTCAGCGACTTGCTGGCGTCGAACGGCTTGCGGAAAAACGTCATCCCTCTTCTCCGTGCTTCAGTTGATTGTCGCTTGTTGCTTCTTCGTTGAGCGCGCCGTGCCCGGCGACTGCTCTGCAAGCAGCGCGCCAACAAAAGAGGCGGCGCGCAGCGGTCGAAAATTGCGCAGGCTGCTTCATGTGCCCGCCGCCAATGCAGACTGGACGAAGTCGAGGCGGTCCTGCCCGAAAAACACCTCTTCGCCGACGCGGTAGAAGGGCGAACCGATCGCCCCCGCCGCGATCGCGTCGCGCGTATTCGCCTCGTAGGCCGCCTGCGCCTCGCCGCTCTCGGCATAGGCCATGACGCCGGCGACATCGGCCTTGCACTCGTCGAGCAGCAGCGCGGTCGTGCGCGGCTCGGATATGTCGAGATCGCGCGTCCAGCAGGCGCCGAGCACCGCCGAGACGAACCGGTCGACGGGGCCGTTCATGATGCCCAGCGCAACGATCGCGCGCGCGGCGCGCGAACCGTCTGTCGGCCAGAAGCGCGGACGCTCCTTCAGCGGCAGGCCGCGGCGCTCTGCCCAGCGGCGCATATCGAGCCGCCGCCAGGCGAGTTTCGCGTCGGACTGTTTCGCGGGCGCCGTCACGCCGCAGGCGTCGAACACCTTGCCGATGTCGACGGGCCGCTGGCGCACTTTCACGCCGGCGGTCCGCGCGATCTTCAGCAGGGCCTCATGCCCGAGATAGGCGAAGCCCGAGACCGGCGTGAAGAAATGCTCGATCCCGGGCTTCATGTCAGGCGGCCTTCGGCGCGGCCATCGGCAGGCCTTCCTCGATCGGCAGCGCCGGATCGCGCGACCATTCGTTCCAGGAGCCGAAATACATGCGCACGTCCTTCACGCCCGCGTTCTTCAGGGCGACGAACGTGTTCGAGGCGCGCGCGCCCTTGAAGCAGTAGAGATAGACGGTGGAGGCCGGCGTGATGCCGACGGTCGCGCATTCCGCGAGGATCTCGTCCTTGGACTTGAAGCGCGGCCCTTCGGCCGTCGGCTTCATCAAGCGATACCATACGAGCCAGACCGCGCCGGGGATGCGGCCCTTGCGCGGGCAGAAGTCCTTGCCATAGGGCGAGGAGCTGTCGCCGATCCACTCGTCGACGTCGCGCACGTCGAGCAGCACGATCTTCGGATCGCCGACGGCCGCGAGCATTTCCTTCGCGTCGATGAGAATGCCGCCTGCGGCTTCATCAATTGCGAAGCCGCCCATTGCGGGGGCGGGGACGTCGGTGGTTACGGGAAGTCCAGCCGCCTTCCAAGCGTCGAGGCCGCCGTGCAGCACCTTCGCGGCGGGATAGCCGAGGAAGGCGAGAATGTAATAGCCGCGGCAGGACTGGCCGAAGCCCGAGTTCATCGACTGTTCGTAGATGACGGCGGTTTCCTTTCCCGTCAGGCCCGCCTTGGCGAAGGCCTCCGCGAACTTGGCCTTCAGTTCGCTCATGCCTTCGGGCGTCGAGGTCGCGAGATAGGTGAAGATCTCGTGGACGTTGACGGCGCCGGGAATATGCCCGGCGGCGTAGGCGTCCGGCGAACGCGTGTCGATCACGACGGTCGGATTGGTTTTCATGAAAGTCGCGAGTTCCGTGGCGGCGATCAGAACTTCGGTCATGAGGCGCTCCGTTCCTTCAAAACCGGCCGCGCGCACGCGGCCGTTACCGGCGGGATAGCCGGGTCTCAATGCGCCGTGTCGGCGAGCATCTTGCGCAATTGCTTGGTGGCGGGCGTGACGATGGCGATGAACCACGCCTCGCGCAGGCGCCGCTGGGCGCGATGGGCGGCGACATAGCCGCGCGCGCCGCAATGGAGCATGGCCGCATTGGCCGCAGCCACGCTGGCGTCGCCGCCGGCCAGCCTGAGCTCGATGATGCGCCGCCAGTACGAGATGTCCTCGTTGTAGGGCGTCTTCGCCAGCTCCATGACCTCGGCCTCGACCCTGCCGAGCGTCTCCTCGAAATGCTCGGGTTGTTCGGGCAGGTACGAATTGACGTGGCCGAGCGCGGGTCGGACCTCGCGCATCATGGCGATGCAGTCGCGGATCAGGCCGAAGGCCATGCCGAACTGCAGCAGCAGGAAGCCCGCGCGCACCTTCTTCACGTAGCTCATGGCCTCGTGCGAGAGGACCATGCTGTCGGGGATGAAGGCGTCGCGGAACTGCACGGCGTAGGTGCCCGTGCCGTCCATGGCCAGGAAGGGTTCGCAGGGCTTCAGCGTCACGCCGGGGCCGGCGCAATCGGCCAGGAACATGACGCGCTGGCCGTCTTCCTCGACCTCGCAGATCGCGCCGAAGAGGTGATCGGGCCCGAGGTTCGACACCCACGGCAGGATGCCGCGCACCGTATAGCCGCCCTTCACGCGCTTGGCCTTCAGGCGCAATTGCTCGATCGCGTAGAAGGTCTTCATCGGGTTGGAGAGGCCGGTGCCGCCCAGTTGCTGGCCCGAGCCGATGCGCGGCAGCAGGCGCTCGCGCAGCTCGACGTTGTCGGTGTTGAGCACGTACCAGCCGAGCGTGTCCTGGCACCAGGACATGAAGCCGGTCGACGTGCAGGTCTGCGAGATGATCGACATGTTGGCGATCGCCTCGCGGAGATCCGCTTTGCCGTCTCCGGCGAGGTGGGTCGACCACGCGCCCGCCTTTCCGAAGGCGCGCATCGTGTCGGCGGGGTAGAGGCCCTTGTCGATCTCGGCGACCTGCGCGCTGAGATCGGTGCAGGCGATCTTGCGGACCGCGTCGCGGAGGGCCGTGGCGCTTTCGGACGCGGGCTTGTCGATGAGTGCTTCCTGGAGCGCCATGGCCCCCTCCCATGCAGGTTAGAGGCCGACTTCCAGATTGACCGGACGAATGAAGGTGTTTGCGACCGGCGACCACTTGGTGACATGCGCGATCAGCTTCGCGATCTCGTCCTGCGAGATGCCGTCGCACTCCATGTCGACCTTGATGCGCACGTCGGTGAAGCCGACCGGCTTCTCGCTGAGATCGCCCGTGCCCCAGACGCCGGTGATGTTGAGGTCGCCCTCGAGCGCGAGTTCCAGCTTGCGCACGATCCAGCCGCGATGGACGGCGTTGGCGTGCAGGCCGACGGCGATGCAGGAGCCGAGCGCCGCAAGCGAGGCTTCCGACGGATTGGGCGCGGTGTCGTCGCCGAGCAGGCCCGGCGGTTCGTCCACGATGTAGGGCGCGAGGTTGCGGATGTAGTTGAGGTGACGGAACTTGCCTTCGGCCACGGTCTTGCACTTCAGCGTCTTGATGGCCTTCGGGTTGGCCTTGCCGGAGGCGATGAGACCGTCGAGGCCGCCCTTGTCGATGGGAGCGAGACAACCGGTGAGAACGACTTCTTCCTTGAGCGCGGCCATTGGCTTTCCTCCTTGGGATGGCTATAGAGACTGACCGGTCTGTCTATTGCATGGAGTGTGCCAGAGCGGGCGCGGAGGCCGGAAATGGCGGTTTTGCTGGAGTCGAGATTTCTGGCGGGCAGAGCGCCCGCAGACCGGCGCCGCGTAGAACGTCATTCTGCTTTGGCGCCGGTGGAGCCATGCACAGGAAAGGGGCGCCGCCCATGAACGAGATGATCTGCCCGACCGACGCCGCCGATTTCGCGGCATTGAGCCCGCGCGAGCGGCTGGTGCTGGCGGCGACCCGGCTTTTCTGTTCGCACGGGATCGCGGCCACTGGCGTCGACGCGGTGCTGCGCGAGGACGGCG
>CAMFKC010000332.1 GCA_945956975.1 uncultured Methylocystaceae bacterium
GGCAATCTCAACGGGCAGGCGCGCAACTTCACGATCTACGCCAACGACCAGCTCACCGCCGCCGACAAGTGGAACGACGTAATCGTCGCCTATCGCGCCGGCGCGCCGATCCGCGTGCGCGACATCGGCATGGCGGTGGCGGGCCCCGAGGACCGCAACCAGCGCGC
The DNA here is from genome assembly GCA_945956975.1 of uncultured Methylocystaceae bacterium. Classification (GTDB taxonomy): domain Bacteria; phylum Pseudomonadota; class Alphaproteobacteria; order Rhizobiales; family Beijerinckiaceae; genus JAJXWB01. The sequence continues at coordinate 168 of CAMFKC010000332.1, forward strand.
CTGGGCGAATGGCGAGCCCGGCGTCTTTCTCGTGATCTTCAAGCAGCCGGGCGCCAACGTCATCGACACGGTCGACGCCATCAAGGCGCAATTGCCGCGCCTGATCGCCGCGATTCCGCCGGCGATCGACATCAAGATCATGAGCGACCGCACGCAGACGATCCGCGCGGCCGTGGTCGACGTGCAGTTCACGCTGGCGATCACGATCGGCCTCGTCGTGCTCGTCATCTTCGCCTTCCTGCGCTCGCTCTGGGCGACCCTGATCCCGGCGATCACCGTGCCGCTCGCGCTGCTGGGCGCCTGCGCGATGATGTGGGCGGCGGGCTACAGTCTCGACAATCTCTCGCTGATGGCGCTGACCATCGCCGTCGGCTTCGTCGTCGACGACGCCATCGTCATGCTGGAGAACATTGCGCGCTACGTGGAAGAGGGCATGGCGCCCTTCGACGCCGCGCTGCGCGGCGCGGGCGAGATCGGCTTCACCATCTTCTCGATCAGCCTGTCGCTGATCGCCGTGCTGATACCGCTCTTGATGATGGGCGGCATCATCGGCCGCCTTTTCCGCGAATTCTCGATGACGCTGACGATGACCATCGTCGTATCGGGCGTCGTCGCGCTGACGCTCACGCCGATGATGGCGGCGCGGCTGCTCAAGCCGCACGCAGAGGAAAAGCACGGCCGAATCTACGCGGCGACGGAGCGCGCCTTCGACGCCATGCTGCGCGGCTACGAACGCGCGCTCGACTTCGTGCTGCGCTGGCGCTTCGCAACGCTCGTCGTCTTCTTCGTCACGCTCGGGCTGACGGGTTGGCTGTTCGTGATGATCCCCAAGGGTTTCTTCCCGCAGCAGGACACCGGCCTGATCACCGCCATCTCCGAGGCGCCGCAGGATGTCTCGGCCGACCGCATGGCCGCGCTGCAGGAGCAGCTCGGCGCCATCGTGCAGGCCGATCCCGACGTGGCGACCGTCGCGAGCGCGGTCGGCGCGAGCGGCGGCAGCGCGCTCAACAACGGGCGCATGTACATCACGCTGAAGCCGCGCGACGAGCGCAATGCGTCGGCCGACCAGATCATCGCGCGGCTGCGGCCGAAGCTCGAGAAGGTGGAGGGCGCGCGGCTCTACCTGCAGGCGGCGCAGGACATCCGCATGGGCGGCCGCGCCTCGCGCACGCAGTATCAGTACACGCTGCAGGACGCCGATTCGACCGAGCTCAACACATGGTCGCCGCGCATTCTCGAGAAGCTGAAATCGCTCCCGCAATTGCGCGACGTGGCGACCGACCAGCAGATGAACGGCGCCGCGCTGACGCTGACGATCGATCGGGACCAGGCCGCGCGCTACGGCTTCACGCCGCAACTGATCGACGACACGCTCTACGACGCGTTCGGCCAGCGGCAGATCGCGCAATATTTCACGCAGGTCAGCTCCTACCACGTCATCATGGAGGTGACGCCGGCGCTGCAGGGCACGCCGAAGACGCTGCAGCAGATCTATCTGAAGAGCCCGAACGACGGCACGCAGGTCCCGCTATCGGCCTTCGCCTCATGGACGACCGTACCGGTGCGGCCGCTGTCGGTCAGCCATCAGGGGCAGTTCCCGGCGACGACGATCAGCTTCAACCTCGCGCCCAATGTCGCGCTCGGCGACGCCACAAAAGCGATCGAGAACGCGGTGGCGGAGATGCATCCCCCGGCGGCGCTGTCGGGCACGTTCGCGGGCACGGCGCAGGCCTTCAAGGATTCGCTGTCGACCGTACCGCTGTTGATCCTGGCGGCGCTGGTCGTCGTCTATCTCATTCTGGGCGTGCTCTACGAGAGCTTCATCCACCCGCTGACGATCCTGTCGACGCTGCCGTCGGCCGGCCTCGGCGCGCTTTCGACGCTGATGCTGTTCGGCTTCGACTTCAGCCTGATCGCGCTGATCGGCCTCGTGCTGCTGATCGGCATCGTGAAGAAGAACGGCATCATGATGGTGGACTTCGCCATCGAGGCCGAGCGCAACCAGGGCCTGCCGCCGGAAGAGGCGATCCGTCAGGCGGCGCTCCTGCGCTTCCGCCCGATCATGATGACGACCATGGCCGCGCTGCTCGGCGCCGTGCCGCTGATGCTCGGCACGGGGACGGGCGCGGAAATCCGCCAGCCGCTGGGCTACGCCATGTTCGGCGGCCTGCTGGTCAGCCAGGCGCTGACGCTGCTGACTACGCCGGTCATCTATCTCTATCTCGACGGCCTGACTGCACGCGTAAAGGGCAGGCGCGAGGAGCGCGTGGCGCACGAAGAGCCGTTGGAAAAGCCGGCCGCAGCCGGCTGAAGGTCATCCGGACGATCCGGCCCGCGCCGTCATTGCGAGCGAAGCGACGAAATCCAGAGCCGTGTTGTGGCTCTGGATTGCTTCGTCGCTGCGCTCCTCGCAATGACGGGCGAGCGGTTCACACCACCTGCCGATCACGCCCCTCCCAGAACGGCTTGCGCAATTCGCGCTTGAGAATCTTGCCCGTTGGATTGCGCGGCAGTTCGGCGACGATGTCGACGGACTTCGGCACCTTGTAGCCGGCAAGCCGTTCGCGGCACCACGTCAGCAGTTCCACCTGGTCGGCGCTGGCGCCGGGTTTCAGCACGACGACGGCCTTGGGCGTCTCGCCCCAGCGGTCGTCGGGCACGCCGATGACGGCGACGTCGGCCAAAGCCGGGTGCTCGGCGAGCACGCGCTCGATTTCGGCGGGATAGATGTTCTCGCCGCCGCTGATGATCATGTCCTTGATACGGTCGGTCACGTAGACGTAGCCGTCTGCGTCGATGTGGCCGCCGTCGCCCGACTTGTACCAGCCGTCGCTGGTGAGCACGGCTTCCGTGGCGTCGGGCTTGCCCCAATAGCCGCCCATGACCTGATCGCTGCGCACCCAGATTTCGCCGGGCTGGCCTGTCGGCACGGCGGCGCCGGTCGCGGGATCGCGGACCTCGATCTCGACGCCGTGGATCGCCTTGCCGGCCGAAACGAGCCGGTGGGCGACCCCGGGGTTCTCGTGATCTTCCGGCGGCAGCAGCGTCACGACGCCGCTCTGCTCGGTCATGCCGTAGACCTGCTGCATCGTGCCTTTCGGGAAGAGCTTCAGGCAGGCGCGCATGACCGGCAGCGGCATGGGCGAGGCGCCGTAGGAAATGGCTTTCACCGAGGAATAATCGTGCTTCTCGGCGCCGGGAACCTGCGTCATCGCCGCCATCAGGGCCGGCACGTAGAAGGTGTGGGTGATCTTCTCGCGCTCCAGCATGGCGAGTGCGGCGGCGGGGTCGGGCATGCGCATCATGTAGATCGGCGCGCCGCCGGCCATGGCGACGAGCGCGTAGCTGGTGCCGCCGACATGGAACAGGGGCATGGCCACCTGCACGCGCGAATCCGCGCCCATGGTCTGCGTCTCCGCGACGTTGCGGGCGTGCGCGAGCATGCCGTGGTGCGTCAGCATCGCGCCCTTCGGAAAGCCGGTCGTGCCGGAAGTGTAGAGCTGCACGAAGCAATCGCCGCCCTTGGCCGGGTGAACATTCGGGTCGGGCGCATTGGCGGCGACCCAGGCCTCGAACTCGTCCTCCGGGCCGCCGATTTTGATGACGCGCTCGATGGTCGGCAGGTTCGGGCGCAATTGCGTGGCGGCGCCGGCGAATTCCGGGCCGACGAACAGGATGCGGGCCTTGGAATCGTTGATCACATAGGCGATCTCGGGCGGCGCGAGGCGGAAGTTGACGACCGCATTGGCGCAGCCCGTCAGCGCGCAGGCGAGCGAGAGTTCGAGGCAGGAGGGGTGGTTGAGATCGAGCACGGCGATGCGGTCGCCGGGGTTCAGGCCGGCCGCGCGCAGGCCGCCGGCGATGCGCCGGACGCGTTCGACCAGCTGGCTCCATGTGCGCCGCGTTTCCCCGAAGCTGACGGCGAGCCCGTCCGGTCGCTCGCGCGCCCAGCGGGCGAGCATGTCGCTGAAATCGGCATGG
>CAMFKC010000333.1 GCA_945956975.1 uncultured Methylocystaceae bacterium
GCCTTGCGTCGCTGCGCGGGCGAGACAGCCTCGCGGGCGCCGGTCGCGCGCAGCCGGCCGCGCGCCTCGTCCAGCGCGCCCGGGCGCAATTCCAGCGCGAGGAAGCGGTCGAGTTCCACCGGGCCAGGCATGGCGAGGCGCTGCGTCAGGCGACGCTCGAAGCCGAAGCGCGCGTAATAGGGCGCATCGCCCACGAGGATGATCGCGCCGTGGCCCGCGTCCTTCGCGCGCTCGATCGCCTCGCGCATGAGGGCGCCGCCGATTCCGTCACAGCGCCGGTCCTGCGCCACCGCGAGCGGGCCGAGCAGCAGCGCGGGCGCGCCGCCGGCGTCGACGTGCCACAGGCGAACGGTGCCGATCACGCGGCCGTCCTCCTCGCGCGCAACAAGCGCCATCGCCGGCAGGCGGCCGTCGCGCAGCCTTTGCGAGGACTTGCGGAAACGGCCCGGACCCATGGCGGCGTCGAGCAGGCGCTCGCGCGCGAAAGCATCGCCGTCGCGTTCGACGTCGAGGGTGAAGGCGCGCGGCGCAAGCGCCGTCGGCAGGACAGAGGTCATCGCTTCCTCCTTGAAGAGGCAGGACAACCCTCGCACCTTTGGTAAGGCCGTTCGGGATATCGGATGAAAAGGAGCGAGGGGCGCTTTCGTCCCTCGCGTGAAGTCTCAGAACGCGGCTGTCGCCGATGCGTTCCTCAGATCACATGCGTCTCGAGCGGCGGGAAGCCGTTGAAGCCGACGGCCGAGTAGGTCGTCGTATAGGCGCCCGTGCCCTCGATCAGCACCTTCGATCCGATCTCGAGGCTGAACGGAAGGAAATAGGGATCCTTCTCGTAGAGCACGTCGACCGAATCGCAGGTGGGGCCTGCGAGCACGCAGGGACCTATGTCGCTGCCGTCCTGCTCGGTGCGGATCGGATAGCGAATCATCTCGTCCATAGTCTCGGCCAGTCCATTGAACTTGCCGATGTCGAGATAGACCCAGCGTACCTTGTCGTCGTCCGCCTTCTTCGAGACGAGCACGACTTCCGCCTCGATCATGCCGGCGTTGCCGACCATGCCGCGGCCCGGCTCGATGATCGTCTCCGGAATGCGGTTGCCGAAATGCTTCCGCAAGCTGCGGAAGATCGACTGGCCGTAGGCCTTCACCGCCGGAATATCCTTGAGATACTTCGTCGGGAAACCGCCGCCGAGGTTGACCATCGACAGGTGGATGCCGCGCTCGGCCAGATCGCGGAAGATCTTCGCCGCGTCCTTGAGCGCGCCGTCCCACATCTTCGGATTGCGCTGCTGCGATCCGACGTGGAAGGACACGCCATGGGCCGAGAGGCCGAGACGATAGGCGTGCTCGAGCACCCGCGGCGCCATTTCGGGCGCGCAGCCGAACTTGCGCGACAGCGGCCATTCGGCGCCAGCGCCGTTCGACAGGATGCGGCAGAACACCTTCGAGCCCGGCGCGACGCGCGCGATCTTCTCGACCTCGGCCTCGCAATCGACCGCGAAGAGCCGGATGCCGAGCGCGTAGGCGCGCGCGATGTCGCGCTCCTTCTTGATCGTGTTGCCGAAGGAGATGCGGTCGGGCGAAGCGCCGGCGGCGAGCGACTGCTCGATCTCGACGACGGAGGCCGTGTCGAAGCACGAGCCGAGCTCGGCGAGGAGCTTCAGCACCTGCGGCTCGGGGTTCGCCTTCACCGCGTAGAACACGCGCGTGTCCGGCAGCGCCTTGGCGAAGGCGTTGTAATTGTCGCGCACGACGTCGAGATCGACGACGAGGCAGGGTCCATTGTCACGTCCGGCTTCGCGTCGCGCCCGGAGGAATTCCAAGATACGGTCGGTCATCGCCGCCTCCCCTACGAAGGGCGCGGTCTCCCGCGCCATACCAGTCAGCTTCGTGGCTGCGACTCCGTCCTCCCCGCGCGATGGAAACGCGGACAGGCGGTCGACCCGCAGCCTGGACCGGCGTCGGCGGGGCAAGCCCCGGCTCGGCCGATCGGGTGGTGCGCCGTTATGGACACGTTTTCCCCGAATCGCGTGAGCGCTTCGAGGTTCCTCGACGGTGTCCGGAGACGCTCCGTCGCGGTCAGCGTGGCCATCGTTTGGAAAGGGATATCCCGATCCGCACGCCCGGCAAGAAAGACAAGCCTCTTCGGTTGTCGGCCTTTGGAGGGGCCGACAGAGACCAAAAAAGCCCGGTCCGTCGTTGCTTTAAGTCGCGATCCCCCGCTCAGACGGGGTTCGCCGGTTCGCCTCCGGCTGCCGGTTTTTACTCGACGTTTGACCGGCCTCTTGTCCGGATCCGCGCCGACCGACACACGACCACAGGCACGTGCGATTTGGGCAGGCAGATACATAGACCCTAATTTGCTGAACACAAGTGAAATCTGCGGCTTTGCCGACATTTCGGGGGAAAAGTTTTGTTTCGCCGGCAAGGCGGCTCGTTCAGGCGCCGTTCAGGCCGCTTGCCGCCATCTTTCCAGCGGGATACGAGGCTATTCGCTATCGTCGTCCTTCCGCCCTGCCTGCATTCCCGAGCCCTTCCGGACATGACCGACACATCCCGACGCCATCTCCTCGGCGCCGCCGCCCTCGGCGCAGGCGCGCTTGCCTCCGGCACGCTGGTCTGGTCCGGCGCGCTGGCCCAACCCAGCGCCGCCCAGCCCAAGCAACCGCCCAAGCCGCCGTCGCCCGCGCCCAAATTCGCGTTCGAGGATGTCGTCAAGCGCGCGCGGGAATTGTCCGAAGCGCCGTTCGATGGATCGATCGGCAAGCTGCCGGACGGGCTGGACACGCTGGACTTCGATGGCTGGCGCGACATCCGCTTCCGGCCGGACAAGGCCTTTTTCGCCAATAGCCCGTTCCGCCTGCATGTGTTCCACCTCGGCCACATCTTCCGCCGGCCGGTGACGATCAACCTGATCCGCGACGGCATCGCCACGCCCATTCCCTATTCGGCGGCGCTGTTCGACTACGGCAAGACCAAGTTCGAGCGGCAATTGCCGGTCAATACCGGCTTTGCCGGTTTCCGCCTGCACTATCCGCTCAACAATCCCAAGGTCTACGACGAGGCCTGCTCGTTCATCGGCGCGAGCTATTTCCGGTTCCTGAGCCGCGGCCAAAGCTATGGGCTCTCTGCGCGCGGCCTCGCGGTGGAGGCGGGCACCAATCAGGAGGAATTCCCGTTCTTCCGCGAGTTCTGGATCGAGACGCCCGGCCCGAAGGCCGAGAAGGCGACGTTCTACGCGCTACTCGACGGCGAATCCGTGACGGGCGCCTATCGGTTCGACCTGGACCCCGGCCAGGATTCGGTCATGGAGATCAACGCGACGCTGTTTGCGCGCCGCCCTGGCGTGAAATTCGGCTTCGCCCCGCTGACCTCGATGTACTTCCTGGGCGAGAACGACCGCAGGCCCAATCCGGACTTCCGGTTCGAACTTCACGACTCGGATGGTCTGCAGATCCACAACGACAACGGCGAATGGCTGTGGCGGCCGCTGCGCAATCCGACGTCGGTGTCGATCACCTCGTTCCTCGACAAGAACCCGCGCGGTTTCGGGCTGCTGCAGCGGGACCGCAATTTCGATCACTACCAGGATCTCGAACTCGCCTATCAGACGCGGCCGAGCTACTGGGTCGAATCGACCGATGCGTTCGGCGAGGGACGCGTCGAACTGGTGGAACTGCCGACCACCGACGAGACCAACGACAATATCGTCGCATCCTTCGTGGCCAAGGACGGGCCTGCGCCCGGAGCGCCCTACACGGTCGGCTACAAGATCGTCTCCACGCTCGAGATGAACCGGCTTTCGCCGAACGGGCGCACCATAAACACGTTCCAGACGGCGGCGCGGTCGCTCGGATCGCGGGAGACGCCGCCCGAGGGGTCGCGGCGGTTCATCATCGATTTCTCCGGCGGAGACCTCGAATATTTTGCGGCGGATACGGGGCTGGTCGAAGTGGTCGCCTCGATCACGCAGGGTTCGGTGCTGCGCGCCTTTCCGATCGCCAACCCGCATGTGAGAGGCATCCGCGCCTTCGTCGACGTGCAGACGCCCAACGGCCATCCCGCGGATGTGCGCGTCTTCCTGCGGGCCGGCGGCCGCACGCTGACGGAAACCTGGACTTTCCCCTGGTCGAACAAGCCCTGATCC
>CAMFKC010000334.1 GCA_945956975.1 uncultured Methylocystaceae bacterium
AGATGGTGCAGGAAGGCGCGATCATCACGGCCAGCGGCAAGCGCATCAAGACGGCGATCGGCTCGATCTGCGTGCATGGCGATTCCGCGCATGCGGTGGAAAGTGCGCGCCGCGTGCGCGCGGGGCTCGAGGCAGCGGGCGTGAGCGTGCAGGCCTTTGCAGCGGCCTGATGCAGATGGCTGACGTGGCGCGCCCCTACCTCCCCTTTATGGGGAAGTCGCCTTGCGCAGCGAGGTGGGTGGGATGGGAAGGCATCCATTGCTCGACTCCCACCCCGCCCGGCTCGCTTCGCCGGCAAGTTTACGCAGGCTGCGTAAACTTGCCTGCGGCGCTCGCCACCCTCCCCATAAAGGGGAGGGAGGACGCCAGAGATGTCTGAACCCTACCGCCTCCTCGACGCCGGCGAGCGCGCGCTCGTCGTCGAATTCGGCTCGACCGTGGATCCCGCCATCAACGGCCAGGTGCTGGCGCTCGACGCGGCCTTCGTCGCGGCGAGCATCGAGGGCGTGCGCGAGACCGTGCCGACTTACCGCTCGCTGATGATCCATTACGATCCGCTCCTCATCTCGCGAGAGACTCTCGTCATGCGCGTTGCGGAATTCGAGGCCGCGCATCCGCAGGCCCCGAAGCCCGGCGCGGTCTGGACGTTTCCGTGCTGCTACGATCCCGTGATTGCAGAAGATATCGCCGAACTCGCGGCGCTGGTGAAGCTAGACGTGGCCGAAGTTGCGCGCATCCATGCGAGCGGGGCGTATCGCGCCTACATGTACGGGTTTGCGCCGGGCTATTGCTATCTCGGCGGCTTGCCGCAGGCGCTGGCCGTCTCGCGCCGCGCCACCGTGCGGCCGCCGACGCCGGAGAACGTCGTGCTGGTCGGCGGCGGCCTTTCGCTGGTCGCCACATTCTCGATGCCGACGGGCTGGTACGTCGCGGGCCGCACGCCCGAGCGCATGTTTGCGCCGCAGCGCGCGCGGCCGTTCCTGGTCAAGGTCGGCGACGAATTGCGGTTCGAGCCGATCGACGCGCAGACGTTCGCGGCGCTCGACGCGCGCGCGGCGAAGGGCGAACCGATCGCGCGGCGTGAGGCGCTGGCATGAGTGCGACGCTGCGCGTGCTTCAGGCCGGACCCGGCGTCACGCTGCAGGATGGCGGACGCTGGGGCTATCTGCGCTACGGCGTCACGCAGGCCGGCCCGATGGATGTTCTCGCGCATGAATTCGTCAACCGCATGGCGGGCAATCCGGCGGGCGCCGCCGCAATCGAGATCTCTGTTGGCGGCCTCGACCTGACAGTCGATGAAGGCGCGCTCGAACTGGCGATCGTCGCGCCGGGTTTTCGCGTCACGCGCGATGGCGCAGCGCTGCCGCCGTCCTGCGTCGTTACGCTCGCGCCAGGCGAAAAGCTCTCGGTGCGGGCGGGCGAAAGCGGCGCATGGGCCTATCTGGCGCCGGCGGGCGCCGTGGACGCGCCCACGGAACTCGGTTCGCTGTCGATGCACGTGCGCACCGGACTGGGCGGCGCCGGGCTCAAGCGGGGCGACCTGATAAACATTGCCGGCGCCCGTGCGGGCCATGGCGAGGCGCGCGCGCTCGAGAATTTTAGGGACACAGGCGACGCCCCGATCCGCTTCGTGCCCGGCCCGCAGGACGATTATTTCGACGCCGCGAATTTCGAACGCTTTATCGAGGGACCGTGGCGCGTGGCCGCGCGCAGCGATCGTATGGCCTATGCGCTGGAGGGGCCGCGCCTGCAGCACGCAAAGGGGTTCAACATCGTTTCCGACGGCATCGTCTTCGGCGCCATCCAGGTTCCCGGCGACGGCTGGCCGTTCGTGCAGATGGCCGACCGCGCGCCGACAGGCGGCTATCCGAAGATCGGCACAGTCATCGCGGCCGATCTCGGGCGGCTCGGCCAGATGCGGCCGGGATCGACGCTTCGCTTCGCCGCTGTCGGCACGCAGGCGGCGGTGGCGGCCTGGCGCGAGGTCCGCGCCCGGATGGAGGCTGCGGGACCGGAGCGCGCCCCGGCCGCAATGCTGTCGAGCGAGTCGCTGCTGTCGCAAAATCTCGTTGGCGGCGTGATTTCCGCGCGCGGCTCGCCGGATTGAAAGCTGCGCACTTTAACACGCCATTAACCATAGTTACGCGAGAGTGCTGCGCTGGGAACAACGAGAGCGCGGCGCCGCCATGGCCGAACCGGACTCCGCGAAAGCGCATCAGACCGATCAGCAGACCGACAGCGCTGAAGGGGCTGCAGGCGATGCGGCGTTGAAAGCGATCGCGCACCTGCAGCAGGTCGCCGAGACGCTGGCCGCCGATGCAGCGCGGCTTGCCGACGAGACGCCGGCCAAGGCCCCGGACGAAAAGAAGTCCGAGGCCCGCGTGTCCTTGCCCGCGTTGACCTTCCGGCGCGAGGAAACACGCGCGGCCTCTCCGCCGAAATTGGAAACGAACGATTGGCGCGCCCGGCTTTCGGCCTTGGTGGGCCAGGTCGCCTGGTCACAGACCGCCGCTGCGGCCTTCCTGATGCTGGCTGTGGCAGGCGGCGGCTATCTCGGCTTGATGAACTATTTCGACCGCAAGGACGCACAACGCATCGCCGCCGAGGAAGCGCTGCGCAACCCGCCGGAAAATGCGCGCGAGCGCGATCTGCGGAGCAAGCTGGCCGAGCTCACGATGGAGTTGCACGGGCTTCGTGCGCAAGTGAACAAGATTGCAGGCGAGGCGCGCGCCGCGCAGACGCAGGCCGCCAACGCCGCCGCTTCCGCTCAGAACGTGGCGCGCGTCGAAAAGCTCGAGAAGGAGCTTGCGACCAAGCTCGACCAGCAGGTGGCTCGCGTGGAGCGGCTGGAGCGGCTGGCCGCCGATCCCGTCGTCACGAGTTCGATCGCCAAGCAGCAGAAGGGACAGCCGACCTCGGCCGCAGGCGCTCCTGCGCCGGTCACTCAGGCCCTGCGCACGCCCGATCCGTCCATGAAGCCCAACACGTTCGTGCTGCGCAGCGTGCGCAATGGCGTCGCCATGGTGCAGACCCGGCGCGGCATGATGGAGGTCGGGCCCGGCGATACGATCCCCGGCGTGGGCCGCGTGCGGTCCATCGAGAAGATGGAAGGCCGCTGGGTCCTGGTCATGCAGGACGGCTACATCGACCAGGAAGAAGATTGAGGGCGCTTTTGCAGGCGCCGGCAATTTGCTATTGCACTGCAGCAGCAAATTCCGGAGCCCGAAGCAGATGGTCGTCGAAGATCTCACCCTCGATGAAGTGAAGAAGGCCTTGGCCGACGGGTCCATCGCGCTCGTTGACGTGCGCGAGGACGAGGAATGGGCCGACGGATACATTCCCGGGGCCATCCATAATCCGCTTTCGCGCTTCGACGTCTCGGCGCTGCCGACGGACAGGAAGGTCGTGGTCTATTGCCGCTCCGGCCGTCGCACGCTGCAGGCGCTGGACATCGCCCAGCGCAGTGGGCGTGCGGATGTAAATACGCATTTTGGCGGTTCGTGGCTTGCGTGGACCGCGGCCGGCGAGCCGGTGAAGACGCCGTAAGGCAGAGTTCCAGCCTTCCAGATTGCCGGAGTGTCGAGTTCGGCGGTTACATTCGATCCGGCAGCAATCCGAAGGCCCAAAGCGCGACGCCCGCCGCCGCTGCGCCGGCGAGCGTCGCCGACATGCCCAGCCTGAACCGGAACACCGCCAGCGCTGCAGCGACGGCCAGCGCGAGAGACCACGGGTCGAGGCTTCCGATGAGAGGCGCCTCGAATCTCAGGCCGTAGCCCCGCACCGGTGCGGTCGCGTGGAACAGCGCGTGGATCGCGAACCAGATTGTCAGGTTCAGGATCACGCCCACCACGGCCGCGGTGATGGCGGAAAGCGCACCCGACAGGGCAAGATTGTCGCGCAGGCGCTCGATGTACGGCGCGCCGGCGAAAATCCAGAGGAAGCAGGGCGCGAAGGTGACCCAGGTCGCGAGCAGGCCGCCGAGCGCGCCCGCCAGCAGCGGGGGCAGGGCGCCGGGCGCGCGGAAGGCGGCGAGGAAGCCGACGAATTGCAACACCATGATGAGCGGGCCGGGCGTCGTCTCGGCAAGGCCGAGCCCGTCGAGCATCTCGCGCGCATCGAGCCAGTGGAAG
>CAMFKC010000335.1 GCA_945956975.1 uncultured Methylocystaceae bacterium
GCCCTATTTTGCGCTGCCTCTCGCCGCCGTCGTTCTGTTCGCCATCGTGCGGCGACGGTCGATCGCGCCGCTGTTCGCGCCGGAGAATTTCGCCGCCGCCGCTGTCGCGCTCGCCTATGCGGTCCTCGTGTGGCTGCGCTATCCCGACTACGTCTGGGGCGTGGCCACGGTCGCGGTCGACGTCTATGCGCCCGCCCGCTACGGCCTGCTGGAGGTCGTGGCCTCGCCGCCCTTCGTCTTTTCCGCGATCCTGCTGGCGGGCGTCGCAATCGGACTGCGCTTCCTCGGCTTCGAGCCGCGCGCGGCGCTGCTCGGCGTCGCCGGCGCCGCCTTCTTCGCGACCTACGTCATCCAGGCGAAGAACTGGTTCAATCACGCCTATCCCGGCGAGGCGCTGGGCGTGCTCGCGCTCGCGGCGCTGGCGGTCGGCCGCTGGCCGGCGATGGGCGAGGAAGCCGCCCGCTTCGCCCGTATCGCGGTCCTGCCCGCGCTGATCGTCGCGCCCTTCCTGTGCGCCGCGCAGCTCAACCTGCCGGGCGCGGAGGAATATCCGGGGCTGACGGCCGCGGTGCGGGAGAATGCGCCGGAGCGCCCGAAGATCGCCGCGCTCGCGCACCAGCTCGACGTCGGCCATCCGCTGACGCGCAGGCTCGGCGGCGTGTGGGTCGGGCGGCGCAACGCGCTGTGGGTCGACAATTGCGTGCGGCAGATCCTCGCCACCAGCAAGGTGGACGAGGAGGCGCGCCGGAAGCTGCTGGACTATGCCGAGGACGAGCGACGCGAATTCGCGGAGGATATGGCGAAGGGCAAGCCGGACGTGCTGCTCATAGAGGACGCCCGCTTGCGCGAATGGGCGCTCAAGAAGCCGGAATTCAATGGGCTTCTGGACGGCTTTGCGAAGAAGGCGCAGGTGGGGGATATCGAGGTGTGGCGCCGAGTCGGCGGGTAGGCTCTCGGCGTCATTGCGAGCGCAGCGAAGCAATCCAGAGCCGAGCTGCGACTTCTGGATTGCTTCGTTGCTGCGCTCCTCGCAATGACGGAGGTGGAGACCGAATCAATGACCAAACACGTCGCGGTGCTGATGGGCGGGTGGGCCTCCGAGAGGCCGGTGTCGCTGCGCTCGGGCGATGCCTGCGCGAAGGCGCTTGAAAGCGTCGGCTACCGGGTCACCAAGGTCGATGTCGGCCGCGACATAGCCGCGCAGCTTTCCGCCCTGAAGCCCGACGTCGCCTTCAACGCGCTGCACGGGCCGGGCGGCGAGGACGGGACGATCCAGGGCGTGCTGGAGGTGCTGCGCGTCCCATACACACATTCGGGCGTGCTCGCCTCGGCGCTCGCCATGCAGAAGGACCTCGCCAAGACCATTCTGGCGGCCGCGGGCGTTCCCGTGCCCGCCGGGAAGGTGGTCAGCCGGTTCGAGGCGGCCAAGGCGCATGTCCTGCCTGCGCCCTACGTGCTCAAGCCTGTGGCGGAGGGGTCGTCCTTCGGCGTCTTCATCGTCAAGGCAGGCCGGTCGCACCCGCCGCAGGAGCTGACGTCGCCAGACTGGACCTATGGCGAAATGATGCTGGCGGAAACATTCATCGACGGCCGGGAGCTCACCTGCGCCGTCATGGGCGACCGTCCACTGGGCGTGACGGAGATCAAGCCTGTTTCCGAAGCGTTCTACGGATATGACGCAAAGTACGCGAAAGGCGGGTCTATTCACGTCCTTCCGGCACAAATTAAAGAAAATATTTACCAAAGGATTCAAGAGTTGGCAGTGGTAGCGCACAGGGCGCTCGGCTGTCGCGGCGTGAGCCGGACGGACTTTAGGTACGACGATCGCCCCGGAGGTACGGGCGAGCTCGCCGTGCTCGAGGTCAACACCCAGCCGGGCATGACGGAGACGTCCCTTGTGCCGGAGTTGGCGGCCCATGCGGGCCTCTCGTTCGGCGAGCTTGTAAAATGGATGGTGGAAGACGCGTCCTGCGATCGTTGACGGAGCTGATTGGCTCTCCGTTCACGCTCGCCCTTGCGCGTCCGCAGCTCGCTTCCAGCGCGCTGTCCCGTCCTTCCCCCCGCATCCGTCCCGCGCGCGCCCCGCGCCGCAGCCGCTTCGACAGGCTGCGCGCCGTCGCCGTCCATCCGCTGGCCACCGGCGCCCTTGTGTTCGGCTTCCTCGGCGGAGCCTTCGCTTATGCGGCGGTGCGCGGCGGCGCCTACGAGAATTTCATCCAGACCGTCGGCACCCCGGGCGACCTCATCGCCCGCGCGATCGGCATGGGCATCGACACGGTGACGATTTCGGGCATCAGCGAGCTCAAGGAGACGGAAATCCTCGCCTATGCCGGCGTGAAAGCGCGTAACTCGCTGCCCTATCTGGACGCGGAGGGCATGCGCAACCGGCTGCGCTCCGTGCCGATGATCGCGGACGCCGAAATCCGCAAGCTCTATCCGAGCCGCCTCGCCATCACGATCGTCGAGCGCCAGCCCTATGCGCTGTGGCAGAAGGACGGACAGATCTCCATCGTGTCCGCCGACGGCATGGCGATCGATACGCTGCACGACGACCGCTACGCCAGCCTGCCGCTGATCGTCGGCGACGGCGCCAACGACCGGCTCGACCAATATCGCAAGATCATCGAAGCGGCGGGCGACCTTGCCGGCCGCATCAAGGCCGGCGCGCTGGTCTCCAAGCGCCGCTGGTCGCTGTTCACCACCGACAATGTGGAGATCCGCCTGCCCGAGCTCGAGCCGGAAGCCGCGGTCCAGCGGCTCGCGCAAATGCAGCGCGACTATCGCGTTCTCGACAAGGACATCGTGGCGCTCGACCTGCGGGCGCCGGGGCGTCTCGAGGTTCAGTTGAGCAACGAGGCGGCGAGCGCCCGCCTCGACAATCTGTCCCGCAAGGCCAAGGGGAAGGTCTGATGGGCATGTCCGCCAATCTGCCGCGTATGCGTCCGCTGTCGTCGCGCAAGAGCGCGATTTTGTCCGTTCTGGATGTCGGCACGACCAAAATCGTCTGCCTGATCGCCCGTCTCGATCCGATCGAGCCCGGCCAGCCCGCACGCGGACGCACGCACGGCTGCCGCATCCTCGGCATCGGCCACCAGCGTTCGCGCGGGATGAAGGCCGGCCAGGTCGTGGACATGGAAGAGGCCGAGACCGCCATTCGCCTGGCGGTGGACGCCGCGGAACGCATGGCCGGCGTGCAGGTCGACAGCGTGATCGTCTGCGCATCCGGCGGACGCATCTCGTCGCAGCATTTCCAGGCCAAGGTCGCCGTCGGCGACCGCTCGGTCGGCGAGCCCGACATCCATCGTGTGCTGGAGGCGACCTGCGCCCGCAGCGCCCGCGACGGCCGCGCCGTTCTGCATTCGCTGCCGACCAGCTTCTCGGTCGACGGCGCCGAAAACATCCGCGACCCCAAGGGCATGGTCGGCGACGAACTTGCCGCGCACCTGCATGTCGTCTCGACCGACTCCGCCGCAATCCGCAATCTCGGCCTCGCGGTCGAGCGCTGCCATCTCACTGTCGAGGCCTTCGTCGCCTCGCCCTACGCTTCCGCGCTCGCCACGCTGGGCGACGATGAAGCCGAGATCGGCGCCACGGTCATCGACTTCGGCGGCGGCACGACCTCGGTCGCCGTCTTCGCCGGCGGCGCGCTGATCCACATGGATTGCGTGGCGGTCGGCGGCAACCACGTCACGCTCGACGTCGCGCGCGGCCTCAACGTGCGCCTCAACGGCGCCGAACGCCTCAAGACGCTCTACGGCAGCGCCATCCTCGCGCCGACCGACGAGCGCGAGACGATCGCCATCGAACATGTCGGCGACGACGCCGGCCAGACGACGCATCTGCCGCGCTCGCAACTCGTGCGCATCATCCGGCCGCGCGTCGAGGAGATCGTGGAACTCGTCCGCGACCGCCTGCGCCAGCAGGGCCGCCCGCTGCATGCGGGCTCCAGGATCGTGCTGACCGGCGGGGCGAGCCAGCTCACCGGCCTGCCGGAGACGGTGCGCCGCATCGTCGGCGGCCAGGTGCGGGTCGGACGCCCGGTCGGCGTGCAGGGCCTGCCGGAATCCGGCAAGAGCCCGGCCTTCGCCGGCTCG
>CAMFKC010000336.1 GCA_945956975.1 uncultured Methylocystaceae bacterium
CCTCTTCCCCTGGACCGTCGCCTTCAAGGATGTGGGCATGCTCGGCTTCTGGTCGATGATGGTCTTCCTTGGCGTTCTGACCGTGGGCTTCGTGTACGAATGGAAAAAGGGAGCGCTGGAATGGGACTGAGCGGCGGCTCCAACCCGACCCTCGTGGCGCCTGCGCCCAAGGGCATCATCGACCCCGCGACCGGCAAGCCTGTCGGGGCCAACGATCCGTATTTCGCCGGCATCAACGATCATCTGGCTGACAAGGGCTTCATCGTCACCTCGACCGACGAACTGATCGCCTGGGCGCGCACCGGTTCGTTGATGTGGATGACCTTCGGCCTCGCCTGCTGCGCGGTCGAGATGATGCAGCTGTCCATGCCGCGCTACGACGTCGAGCGCTTCGGCTTCGCGCCGCGCGCCAGTCCGCGCCAGTCCGACGTGATGATCGTCGCCGGCACGCTGACCAACAAGATGGCGCCGGCCTTGCGCAAGGTCTACGACCAGATGCCCGAGCCGCGCTACGTCATCTCGATGGGCTCATGCGCGAATGGCGGCGGGTATTATCACTACAGCTATTCGGTGGTGCGCGGCTGCGACCGCGTGGTGCCGGTGGACATCTATGTTCCCGGCTGCCCGCCCTCGGCCGAAGCGCTGCTCTACGGCGTGCTTCTGCTTCAGCGCAAGATCCGCCGCACCGGCACGATCGAGCGATAGGCATGTCAGCGGTGGAGAGGCGGGAAACGCCCGGCGCCGCTTAAAAAGGTTCGACGAGGTATGGACAGCGAACTCAAGACCCTGGGCGAGGCGATCTCGGCGGCCCTGCCGGGCGCTATCACCAAGATCGCCCTGGATTTCGGCGAGCTGACTCTCGAAGTCGAGCGCGCGCGCTGGGTCGAGACGGTCAGATATCTGCACGATGCGCCCGATTGTCTGTTCGTCAATTTCGTCGACCTGTGCGGCGTCGATTATCCGCAGCGTCCCGAGCGTTTCGAGGTAGTGGTTCATCTGCTCTCGCCGCGTCACAATCGCCGCATCCGCATCAAGACCCGCACCGACGAGGCCACGCCGGTTCCCTCGCTGGTCGGCGTGTTCAAGAGCGCCAACTGGTACGAGCGCGAGGCCTACGACCTTGCCGGCGTGCTGTTCTCCGGCCATCCCGACCTGCGCCGCCTGTTGACGGACTATGGCTTCGACGGCCATCCGCTCCGCAAGGACTTTCCGATGACCGGCTACGTCGAGCTCTGGTACGACGACGAGCAGAAGCGCTGCGTCTACAAACCTGTGAGCCTCAGCCAGGAATTCAGGACGTTCGATTTCCTCTCGCCCTGGGAAGGTCCGGACTATCCGACGCTCCCCGGCGACGAGAAGGCGACGAAGGCGTAAGCGGCATGAACGAGCAACAGACCCTTCGCAATTTCACCATCAACTTCGGACCGCAGCATCCGGCCGCGCATGGCGTGCTGCGCCTCGTGCTCGAACTCGACGGCGAAGTCGTCGAGCGCGTCGATCCGCATATCGGCCTGCTGCATCGCGGCACCGAGAAGCTGATGGAGGCGCGGACCTACCTGCAGAACGTGCCTTATTTCGACCGGCTCGACTATTGCGCGCCGATGAACCAGGAGCATGCCTTCTGCCTCGCGGTCGAGCGCATGCTCGGCATGGAAGTGCCGCGCCGCGGCCAGCTCATTCGCGTGCTCTATTGCGAGATCGGCCGGCTTCTCTCGCATCTCCTCAACGTGACGACCCAGGCGATGGACGTCGGCGCGCTCACCCCGCCGCTGTGGGGCTTCGAGGAGCGCGAGAAGCTGATGGTCTTCTACGAGCGCGCCTGCGGCGCGCGCCTGCATGCGAATTATTTCCGCTTCGGCGGCGTCGCCAAGGACCTGCCCGATCAGCTCGTCGAGGACATCGGCGCTTTCTGCGACCCCTTCCTCAAGGTCGTCGATGACCTCGAGACGCTGTTCATCGGCAACCGCATCTTCAAGCAGCGCAACGTCGACATCGGCGTGGTCACGCTCGAGGACTGCTGGAACTACGGCTTCTCCGGCGTGATGGTGCGCGGCTCGGGCGCTGCCTGGGATCTGCGCAAGTCGCAGCCCTACGAATGCTACGAGGAGATGGAATTCGACATCCCCGTCGGCAAGAACGGCGACTGCTACGACCGCGCGGTGATCCGCATGGAAGAGATGCGGCAGTCCACCGCGATCATGAAGCAATGCGTCAACAAGCTGCTGAGCGAGAGCGGCCGCGGCCCGGTGCAGACGCCCAACCACAAGATCGCGCAGCCCTCGCGCAAGGACATGAAGCGCTCGATGGAAGCGCTGATCCACCACTTCAAGCTCTTCACCGAGGGCTTCAAGACGCCGGAAGGCGAGGTCTATGCGGCCGTCGAGGCGCCCAAGGGCGAGTTCGGCGTCTATCTCGTTTCGGATGGCGGCGACAAGCCGTATCGCTGCAAGATCCGCGCGCCGGGCTTCGCCCATCTGCAGGCGATGGACGTGATGTGTCAGAAGCACATGCTGGCGGACGTCTCCGCCATCCTCGGCTCGCTCGACATCGTGTTTGGGGAGGTCGACCGGTGACCGCGCTCGAATCCCTGAAGAAGCGCGCGGGCCTGCTGATCGCGGGCGGGGTTTCCTTCGCGATGGTGCTGGGCGTCATGCGCTGGAGCGCGGGCAGCCCGCTCGTGCAGCCGCAATCCGATTTCGGCGTTCTGATCGGCCTCGCACTGGTCGCGCTGTATTTCGTTCTCACCGACACTCGCAACGGCGGCGACGCCGACGCGCCGAAAGGCCTGAACTGATGTCCGCTCGCCGCCTTGCCGCAGACCAGCCCGCAAGCTTCGAGATGTCGCCGGAAACCAAGGCGCAGCTCGACCGCATCATCGCGAAATATCCCGAGGGGCGTCAGGCCTCGGCGGTCATTTCCGCTCTTTGGCTTGCGCAGAAGCAGAACGACTACTGGCTGCCGCGCGCGGCCATCGAAAAGGTCGCCGACACGCTGGGCATGCCCTACATCCGCGTGATGGAGGTCGCGACCTTCTACACGATGTTCAATCTCGAACCTGTCGGCAAGTTCTTCATCCAGATGTGCGGCACGACCCCGTGCCTGCTCGCCGGTTCGGACAGCCTCAAAAGCTATCTGGAAACCCGCGTCGGCCCGCAGCGCAAGGTGACGGCGGACGGCATGTTCTCCTGGCTCGAAGTCGAATGCCTCGGCGCCTGCTGCAACGCCCCGATGGTTCAGATCAACGACGATTATTACGAGGATCTCACGGTCGAGAATTTCGGCAAGTTGCTGGACGATCTCGCCGCCGGTCGTCCGGTCCGCATCGGCTCGCAGGCGGGCCGCAACGGCTCGGAGCCGGCAGGCGGCCTGACGACGCTGACCTCGTTCTACGGAAACGATGGCCGGAGCGGCCCGATCAGCGTCAAGGCTCCGCCATCGCCGGGCGATCACGCCGCCGCCGCCGCCAACAAGCGGGAACAGGATGGCGAGCCCGCAGCGCTCGACCCCGCCCAGACGCGCGCGGAGCGCGACGAGGCGCAGTCGATCGGGAAACCGCCGCAAAGCGCAGACTCGCCGCCCGGCTCGCGCACCATGCCCCCGCTCGGCGAGCAGGCGGCGCGCGATGAAAAGGCCGTCTCCGACGCCGCAGCGAAGAAATTCGAGGGCTGACCGATGCTCGAGGACAAGGACCGCATCTTCCAGAACCTCTACGGCTTCGGCGACGCAGGCCTGGCCGGGGCCCGCGCGCGCGGCGCGTGGGACGGCACGAAGGGCCTGATCGAGAAAGGCAAGGACTGGATCATCAACGAGATGAAGGCCTCGGGCCTGCGCGGACGCGGCGGCGCCGGCTTTCCGACCGGCCTGAAATGGTCGTTCATGCCCAAGGCGCAGGAAGCGCGCCCGTCCTATCTTGTCGTCAACGCTGACGAATCCGAGCCCGGCACCTGCAAGGACCGCGAGATCATGCGCAATGATCCGCACCTGCTGATCGAGGGCTGCATGATCGCCTCCTTCGCGATGGAGGCGCACGCCTGCTACATCTACGTGCGCGGCGAATACATCGCCGAGCGCGTCGCCCTGCAG
>CAMFKC010000337.1 GCA_945956975.1 uncultured Methylocystaceae bacterium
CTCCCGCTTGCGGGGGAGGGTTGGGGTGGGGGGTCGAGGAACCTCGCGAGATTGCGCAACCTCCTCCCCAGCCCTCCCCACGTTTTTGTCGAAGTCGGCAACAGCCGACTTCGATCTGGGGAGGGAGCCAGATGCGGGAGCGGCAAGCAGACGCGTCACACCATCATAAGCCGCATTGAACCCCGCGCGGCTCGCGCCGGCCGACCGGCCGCCGCCGATCGCCGCCTCGCACGTCGCGCGGTCCCATGGAAATGCGCCGACGCCCGCCAGCGCGCCGAACAGCGTCGCGCTCACCATCGTGCCGGTCTCGCGGGCGATGCGCTCGAGATCGAGCGTGACGAATGTCTTCGCCAGCTCCTGCCCCGCCGCGATCACGCGTTGCGAATCGAAACGCCCGTCGCCCATCTCCATCTTTTCCGCCGTCGTGAAGAAGCGGCTGGTGGAGGACACGAGCACCGTGCGCGTCGGCGAAACAAGGCCACGCTCCATCAGGCGCGCGGCCTCGACCAGTTCGCTGGTGCCGACGTAATCGACGCGGCCGGGCATGGGGATCAGCGCGAAGACGGGATCGGGCGCGCCGGGAATCTTCTCCGCCATCTCGATGTAATAGGAGGTCGAGCCCGTGCGCTGCGCGACGCCGGGCACGGATGTCGCCTGCACGGCCAGCCCGCTCATACGCGCGCAATGGACGATCCAGTCCATCAGCACCCCGCCGCCTTCGCCGCCGAGCGCGCCGATCAGGATCGAACGAACCTTCGTGTCACTCATCTCACGCGGCTTTCAGAAACAGGCTGCGCAGGCGCGCCTTGAAGCGGTCGAAGCCGCTCGGATTGGAGATGATCTCGGCGCGGTAGAAGGACGGGCAGAGCGTCGCCGCATGCGCCGCCTCGCCGCAGAGGCCGCAACCGACGCAGCCGTTGGTGACATGCGCGACGGGATCGCTCTTCAGCGGGTCGGAGGATGTCTTCACCGTCAGCGTCGGGCAGCCCGAGAGGCGGATGCAGGAATGGTCGCCCGTGCAGGTCTCGTCGTCCACGCCGTAGCGCGTGCGCACGACACGCTCCCCCGCAGCCAGGGCCGCTGCACGAAGCGGCTTCATGCGGCGCTGGCGTTCGAGCTGGCATTCGCCCTCGGCGACGATGACCTTGAGCCCGTCGTAGCTCGTCGTCATCGCCTCCTTCAGCGTGTCGCGCATCTCGCTCACCTTGTAGGTGTGCACGCTCTTCAGCCATTTGACGCCGAGTCCCTTGAGCGTGCCCTCGATCGTCATTTCCGTGTCGGTGGTCGAATCGCCGCCGGCCGTGCGCTTGAACTCAGGGTGCGGCGTCGACACGAGGTCCTGCGTGCCGGTCGCCGACGTGTAGCCGTTCTTCATGATGACCAGCAGGCCGTCGCTCTTGTTGAGCAGGCGCGCGGTCACGCCGGACAGCAGGCCGTTATGCCAGAAACCGCCGTCGCCCATGATGGCGATCGGGCGTTTTTGGGCAAAGCCCTGCACGCCGGCCGATGACGCCAGCGACATGCCGAAGCCGAGAATCGAGTTGCCGAAGGAGAAGGGCGCGAAAGTGCCGAAGGCGTGGCAGCCGATGTCGGACGACACATGGAAGCGGCCTTCTTCCTTCTCCACCAGTTTCAGCGCGGAGAAGAAGGGCCGCTCAGGGCAGCCGATGCAGAAGCTCGGCGGACGCGCGGGCGGCGGGCCGCCGAGGGCTGCGAGCGCCTTCTTGCGTAGCTCTGCGATTTCTTCGGCATAGGCCTTGGCGCCGGAATTGCCGAGGCGCGGGATTTCCTTGTCGATGAATTTGGCGAGGCCGGAGACGAGGACTTCCGACGTATATTCGCCGGCCATCGGCAGCATGTCCTTGCCGTGCAGCGCGATGCTCACGTCGGCGCGGCGCAGGATGGAGGAAATCTCGTGCTCGATATATTCGGGCTGGCTTTCCTCGACGACGAGCACGGCCTTCTTGCCGGCGCAGAAGCCGACGATCTCGTCCGGGCAGAGGGGATAGACGACGTTCAGCACCAGCATGGGCAGGTCGCTGCGTCCCTGCGCATCCGCCAGCCCGATCTCCTGCAGCGCGCGGATCAGCGCATTGGTGATGCCGCCCTGCACGATGATCCCGACCTCGCCGTGGCGGCCGTCGATCTTCTCGTTGAGCCCGTGGCCGACGATGAACCGTCGCGCGGCGGGCATGCGGTCGGCGTATTTGGCGATCTCGTGCCCGAAGGTGACGGGGGGATGCGCCAGCGTCGCGTAATCGTGCGGGGCGGCCGGCTGCTTGTTGAGCGTGGAGACGGCGGGCTTCACATTGTCCCTGGCGACGAACTCGCCCTGCACGTGGCAGGCGCGGATGCGCAGCTCCATCATGACCGGCGTGTGCGAGGCCTCCGACAGTTCGAAGGATTTTTCCACGCAGCGGACGATGGTCGGCAGGTTGGGGCGCGGGTCCATCAGCCAGAGCGCCGACTTCATCGCATAGGCGTGGGTGCGCTCCTGAATGACGCTGGCGCCGTCGCCGTAATCCTCGCCAACGACGATCAGGCAGCCGCCCTTCACGCCCGGGGAGGCGAGGTTGGACAGGGCGTCGGCCGCGACATTGGTGCCGACGATCGACTTCCAGGTCACCGCCCCGCGGGCGGGATACATGATCGAGGCGCCGAGCATGGCCGCCGCCGAGGCCTCGTTGGTGCAGGCGACCACGTTCACGCCGAGTTCGGACATGTAATCCTTGGCCTGGACCATGACGTCGAGCAGGTGCGAGACGGGCGCGCCCTGGTATCCGCCGACATAGGAGACGCCGGCCTGCAGCAGGGCCTTGGTGACGGCGAGGATGCCCTCGCCATGAAATATCTCGCCCTCGCCGAGCTTCAGGCTCTCGATTTCCGTGGCGAACGAGCGCTCCATGGATCCTCCGTCGAATTTCGCGCGGACGCTAGCATGTTTGCCGGGTGGGTCCAGCCGTCATTGCCGCAACTCCCCTCCCCCTTGCGGGGAGGGGCTGGGGGTGGGGGTCGGCGGCGCGCAATGTCGCGAGACTGTTCCCGCGGCTACCCCACCCCGGCCCTCCCCGCAAGGGGGAGGGAGGAGATCGCCACCGCCCCTTGATCGCGCCCGCCCTTTCGGCTTATAAGCCGCGCCTTGAACCGCCCGGCCAGTGATGGGCTGCCGTGGCGGTTTTTCCTCGCTCATAGCGAACAACAAAGCAGCGCTCGTGCTGCAGGAGAGCAAAATGCCCAAGCTGAAGACCAAGTCGGGCGCCAAAAAGCGCTTCAAGATCACCGGCACTGGCAAGGTGGTCTATGCCCAGCGCGGCAAGCGCCACGGCATGATCAAGCGGACCAAGAAGCAGATCCGGAACCTTCGCGGCACCTCCGTCATGTTCAAGACGGACGGCGACAACGTGAAGAAGTACTTCCTGCCCAACGGCTGAGGTTAGTTCCCTTTTCCTTTCAAGGAGTTCTGTAAATGGCTCGCGTCAAGAGAGGCGTCACCTCGCACGCCAAGCACAAGAAGACCCTGAAGGCCGCCAAGGGCTTTTATGGTCGCCGCAAGAATACCATCCGCACGGCCAAGGCCGCCGTCGACAAGTCGATGCAGTACGCCACGCGCGACCGCAAGGCGAAGAAGCGCGTGTTCCGCTCGCTCTGGATCCAGCGCCTCAACGCCGCCGTGCGCGAACTGGGCCTGACCTACAGCCGCTTCATCTCCGGTCTGGCGCTCGCCGGCATCGAGATCGACCGCAAGGTCCTCTCCGAACTCGCCATCGCCGAGCCGGCCGCCTTTGCGGCCATCGTCGAAAAGGCCAAGGCGGCGCTGCCCAAGGCGGCCTGATTTCTTCAGGTCCGACCGTCGAAAGGCCCGCCTCCGGCGGGCCTTTTGCGTTTGGGGGCGCTTTCCCCTCTCCTGCGAAGCGGGAGAGGGTGGCCCGGCGAAGCCGGGTCGGGTGAGGGCGCCGCGATTAAGCCAATCTGAGGAGTTGCGGCGCGTCCCTCATCCGTCACGCCGAACGCGCGACACCATATCCCCCCACCGGGGGGAGGGGGAGCCTGAGTCACGACAACGCCCCATCCGCC
>CAMFKC010000338.1 GCA_945956975.1 uncultured Methylocystaceae bacterium
CACTTACGCCGATCTGCTCTTCACCATGATCGAGCGGCGCACCGAGCGCCCGCCGGTCACCTACACGACCTTCCAGGCGCGCGACCTCGGCGCGGACACCGCCGAGATCTTCAAGACTGCCGCGCGCGACGCCTACGAGCGCTTCCAGCCCGAAGCCATGATCGTCGGCGCCTCCTGCACGGCGGAACTGATCCAGGACGATCCCGGCGGTCTCGCCAAGGCGATCGGCCTGCCGATCCCCGTGATCCCGCTGGAACTGCCGTCCTACCAGAAGAAGGAAAACTGGGGCGCGGCTGAGACCTTCTACCAGATCGTCCGCGCGCTCTCCGGCAAGTCGGATGCGGCCAAGGCGCCGGGCGCCCGGCCCCGCGCCAACATTCTCGGGCCGACCGCGCTCGGCTTCCGCCATCGCGACGATCTCGTCGAAATGCGCAAGCTGCTCGACAGCGTCGGCGTCGACGTCAATGTCGTGGCCCCGCTCGATGCGCGCCCCTCCGACATCGCCCGTCTCGCGGAAGCCGACTTCAACGTCGTCATGTATCCCGAGATCGCCTATCAGGCGGCGACCTACCTCCATCGCACCTTCGGCCAGCCCTTCACCAAGGTGGTTCCGATCGGCGTCGGCGCGACGCGCGATTTCCTCGCCGAGGTCGCGGCGCTCATCGGCAAGGCCGGCTATGCGGCGCCGGAGCCGGCGAGCCTGCGCCTGCCGTGGTATTCGCGCTCCGTCGATTCCACCTACCTCACCGGCAAGCGCGTCTTCATCTTCGGCGACGCGACCCACGCCATCGCCGCCGCGCGCATCGCGACGCAGGAACTCGGCTTCCAGGTCGTCGGCCTCGGCTCCTATTCCCGCGAATTCGCCCGCGAATTGCGCGCCGCCGCCGCGACCTACGGCGTCGAGGCGCTGATCGCCGACGATTACCTCGAGATCGAGGCCGCTGTGGCCGCGGCGCAGCCGGAACTCGTGCTCGGCACGCAGATGGAGCGCCACATCGCCAAGCGGCTCGGCATTCCCTGCGCGGTCATTTCCGCCCCCGTCCATGTGCAGGATTTCCCGGCGCGCTACTCGCCGCAGATGGGTTTCGAGGGCGCGAACGTCATCTTCGACACCTGGATCCATCCGCTGATGATGGGTCTGGAAGAGCATCTGCTCGCCATGTTCCGCGACGATCCGGAATTCCACGACGGCGCCGGCTCCTCGCATCACGGCGCGCACGCTGCTGTCGCTCAGGCGGCGCAGGAAGCAGCGAATGTCGTCGAAGCTCCGCAGCAGACCGGCTGGACGGCGGACGCCGAAGCCGAACTGAAAAAGATCCCCTTCTTCGTGCGCGGAAAGGCGCGCCGCAACACCGAGCGCTTCGCCAGCGAGCGAGGCATGTCCCAGATCACGATCGAGA
Source organism: uncultured Methylocystaceae bacterium (assembly GCA_945956975.1). Classification (GTDB taxonomy): domain Bacteria; phylum Pseudomonadota; class Alphaproteobacteria; order Rhizobiales; family Beijerinckiaceae; genus JAJXWB01. The sequence goes on from CAMFKC010000338.1 coordinate 1,401, forward strand.
CGCTCTATGAAGCCAAAGCGCACTTCGGCCGCTGATACGACGCCGATCCGCGTCGTTCTCGTCACGATGGACAGCCATCTGACGAGCACGCTGACGCGCGCCGGCGGGGCTCTGGCGCGCGAACTGCCGGGCATGTCGCTGGGCGTGCATTCGGCCGCCGAATTCGCTTCCGATCCGCGTGCGCTCGAAGCCTGCATCGCCGACATCGGCCGCGCCGACATCGTGCTCGCCGCCATGCTCTTCATGGAAGAGCATTTCATGCCGCTGATGCCGGCCCTGCAGGCGCGCCGCGACAAGTGCGACGCGATGATCTGCTTCCTCTCGGCGTCGGAAGTCACCAAGCTGACACGCATGGGCCGGCTGAACATGGCCGGCGGCGAAGGCGGCCCGATGGCCTTCCTCAAGCGCCTGCGCGGAAACAAGGGCAAGGCGCAGACCGCCGGCTCCCGCCAGATGAAGATGCTGCGCCGCCTGCCGCAATTGCTGCGCTTCATCCCCGGCACAGCGCAGGACCTGCGCGCCTGGTTCATCGTGCTGCAATATTGGCTGAGCGGTTCCGAGGGCAACACGCTCAACCTGCTGCGCTACGTGGTGGACCGCTATGCCGACGGGCCGCGCAAGGGCCTGCGCGGCAAGCTGAAGGTCGCTTCGCCGATGGAATATCCGGAGGTCGGCGTCTATCACCCGGCCATCGCACATCGCATCGCGGCCGAAGCCAACGCCCTGCCAAAGCAGAAGGACGCCAGGGGAACGGTGGGCCTGCTGCTGATGCGCTCCTACGCGCTCGCCAACAACGCCGGCCATTACGACACCGTCATCGCCTCGCTCGAGAAGCAGGGCCTGACCGTCATTCCCGCCTTCGCCGCCGGCCTCGACGCCCGCCCAGCGATGGAACAATTCTTCTTCCGCGACGGCCGCTCGGCGGTCGACGCGGTGGTTTCGCTGACTGGATTCTCGCTCGTCGGCGGCCCCGCCTACAACGACTCGCGCGCTGCCGAAGAAATTCTCGCGCGGCTCGACGCGCCGCTCTTTTCGGCCCACCCGGTCGAATTCCAGACACTCGACCAGTGGCGCTCCTCAGACAGCGGCCTGCTGCCGGTTGAATCCACCATGATGGTGGCGATCCCCGAACTCGACGGCGGGATCGCGCCATCCGTTTTCGGCGGCCGCACCGACCGGTCGGGAACCTGCGAAGGCTGCGACAAGCGCTGCCAATTCGAGGGTGGCGCGCCGAGCGACATGCGGGGCTGCGCCGAACGCGCCGATGCGCTGGCCGATCGCGTGGCGCGTCTCGTCGCGCTGCGCCGCGCTGCCCGCGCCGACAAGCGCGTCGGCGTCGTTCTCTTCAATTTCCCGCCGAACGCAGGCGCCGTCGGCACGGCCGCCTATCTCTCGGTCTTCGAATCCCTCTTCAACACGCTGCAGCGCCTGCAGGACGAGGGCTACACGGTCGACATGCCCGCCAGCGTCGACGAGCTGCGCGAGAAGGTCATCCACGGCAATGCCCGCCAGACCGGCGCCGCCGCCAACGTCCATGCGCGCATCCCCGTCGACGAGCACGTGCGCCGCGAGCGCTTCCTGCGCGAGATCGAGGCGCAATGGGGTCCGGCGCCCGGCAAGCAGCAGAGCGACGGCGCCAGCATTCATGTGCTCGGCGAGCGATTCGGCAATATCTTCGTCGGAGTGCAGCCCGCCTTCGGCTACGAGGGCGACCCGATGCGCCTTCTGTTCGAGAAGGGCTTTGCGCCGACCCACGCTTTCTCTGCTTTCTACCGCTGGCTGCGCGAAGACTTCCGCGCCGACGCGCTGCTGCATTTCGGCACGCATGGCGCGCTGGAATTCATGCCCGGCAAGCAGACCGGCATGTCCGGCGCGTGCTGGCCGGAACGCATGATCGGGACCATCCCGAACATGTATCTCTACGCTTCCAACAACCCGTCCGAAGGCGCGCTCGCCAAGCGCCGCGCCGCCGCGACGCTGGTCAGCTATCTCACCCCGTCCGTCACGACCGCCGGCCTCTATCGCGGACTGATCGACCTCAAGGCCTCCTTGGAACGCTGGCGTGATCCGGATTCTCTCTCGCCGTCGCAGCGCGCCGACCTCGCCGTCACCATCCAGGCGCAGGCGGCCAAGCTCGACCTCAGCTCCCTGGAGCCCGCCTGGGAATATGCCGCGCTCGAAATCGACGCGTTGCGCGACAAGGTTCTCGAACTCGAATATGCGCTGATCCCGCACGGCCTGCATGTCGTCGGAGCCGAGCCGAGCGCCGCAGAGCGCGCGGACACGTTGATGTCGATGGCGCAGGTCGGCAAGTCCGCGGTCTCGCGCGCCGTCGTCGAAATCCTGTGCGGCACGCATTCCCTGGAAGCCGCCACGGCCGCCGCGGGCAAGCTGTCCGACGCCGACCGCGCGACGCTCGCGGAAATCGCGAAGATCGAGACGTTGATGCGCGCCGATGGCGAGCTCGAAGGCATCATCCGCGCGCTCGACGGCCGCTACATCCGCCCGGCGCCCGGCGGCGACCTCATGCGCACGCCGGCCGTCCTGCCGACGGGCCGCAACCTGCACGGCTTCGATCCCTACCGCCTGCCCTCCGCCTTCGCGGTGGCCGACGGGGCCGCCCAGGTCGCCCGCGTGCTCGCCCGCCACCGGGCGGACGGGCAGCCCTACCC
>CAMFKC010000339.1 GCA_945956975.1 uncultured Methylocystaceae bacterium
CCTGGGCGCCGTCGGGCAGTTTGCGGACGATCTCGTAGAGCGTGTGGGCCGGCAGCGTGGTGCCGCCCTTCATGCCGACGTCGGCGGCCACGGTCTCCGTCACCTCGAGGTCGAGGTCGGTCGCCTTGAGCAGCAGATTGCGGCCATCCGCCTGCATCAGAACGTTGGAGAGAATCGGAATGGTCGTGCGGCGCTCCACCACGCGATGGACATGCCCGAGCGACTTCAACAGGGCCGCTCTTTCCAGTGTGACTTTCATTCTTCCGATCCCGGCGAAAACGAACGCGAAACTCCCGCGAAGCGGGCGCAGAGTCTTGCAAGACCGGCGCGCGGACGCAAGCGGGATGCTGCGGCGCAATGGGCGCGCGGGCCACTTATTCAGAGGATTTGGGGTGGATTCTGCGCCCTCATGCTGAGGAGCCCGCAAAGCGGGCGTCTCGAAGCATGGGCCGCGACACGCGACCTTGCCATCCTTCAAGACGCCGCCTTCGGCGGCTCCTCAAGATGAGCGTTTCGGTATCAGGCTTCCTGCTGCTGCGCCGACCGCCGCTGGCGCTCGCGCGGCTTCACGAGGTCCCAACGGGTCTGGAAGACCGTGTCGCAGATGTTCGACGACCCGAATCCGTCCGAGAAGGACACGTTGCCACGGCTGTGGTGCTCGGCGTGCGCCTTGCTGGAAATGCGGCTGCCGACGAATCGCAGAAACGCATTGTCGCTCTTGGCCAGTTTCGCGCTGAAATCGTAGCCCGAATGCTCGTAGAGGCCGCCGAAGGCGCCGGCCGTGACGGCAAAGACATGGAAGGTGAGATCCGCCCCCGCCGAGCCGATCGCCGTAATGGCGATGAGAGGCAGAAGATAGGGCGCGGCGATTTCCATGATGAAGTCGGCCGGGCTCATGAAGCACGCGCTGATGGACCGACTGGCGGTGACGGAATGATGCACGGAATGACCGAGCGACCGCATCAGCGTCGGTCGATGCAGGATCCAGGCGTGCGAGACATATTGCACGAGATCGTGGCCAACGGTCATGCCGATGAGCCCGACCACGAACATCAGCGGCGAGATATGCGCGGGGCCGACGAAGGCGAGGCCAGCCTTTTCGACCAGCATCATGGCCGGCAGCAGGAAGAGCACCTGATTGGCCAGGACGCGCGGGAGCACCTGCGCATAGGTCTTGGGATCGACGGGGCGCATCTTGTAGTCGGCAAGACGGCCGGTGCGGTCGAGCCATTCGAACCAGAGGCCGAAGCCGTGGTAGGCGACCATCTGCACGATCCAAACGAAGACCGAGAGCGGCAGCCAGGCGGGGAGGTCTTGGGCTGTCATGAGGGGTTTCTGACGCAGTGCGGGATAATCCGCAAGCGATATGGATCAAACCTCCGCTGGGGCAAGGCCAGGGCGCGCGGCGAAGTCCGCCGAGCGCTGTAGCTTCCTGAAAGCGATGAGGTTTTCTAGAGGCCGGAAAGGCGGCGGGCCTCGTCGATGTCCTGCAGGAACAAGCGCCATTCCGCCTTCTTGGCGTCACGATCGGGCAGACGCAGCAGATAGGAGGGATGGACGGTCGCGCGCATGGGCGCGCCACCGGGCGCTTCCAGCGTCTGGTTGCGGACCTCCCGCAGCGGGGTCGCGCGGCCGAGCAGCGCGGTCGCGGCCGTCGCCCCCAGCGCGACGACCAGCCTCGGCTTCACCAGCTCCAGTTCGCGATGGAGCCAGGGATTGCAGGCCGCGATCTCGCGCGCGCCGGGCTTCTTGTGGATGCGCTTCTTGCCGCGCGGCTCGAATTTGAAATGCTTGACGGCGTTGGAGACGAAAACCTTTTCTCGTTCGATCTCCAGCCGTTCGAGAGCCGCGGCGAAGACCTTGCCGGCCGGGCCGACGAAGGGGCGGCCCTGGATGTCTTCCTCGTCGCCCGGCTGCTCGCCGACGAACATCAGCGGGGCGTCTCGCGGCCCCTCGCCCGGCACAGCCTGGGTGGCGAAACGGCAAAGGTCGCAGGCGGTGCAGGTCTTGATGGAGGCCGCGAGCGACGCGAGATCGTCGGCCTCGGAAGCCGCGCCCGCGGCCGCGCTGTCGGCCGGCTTATAGGTCGCCGCGCGGCGCGCATTGGTTGGCGCGGCCGCGAGCATTTCTGCCGCGCGGGCAGGCGCAGCGCGCGTCAGCGGCGCAATCAGGTCGGCCTCGGGCATGTTGCGCCAGTATTTCTTCGGCATTTCGCGGGTCATCGCCTTGAGGTTCAATCGCGCTGGATTGAAAATCGCGCCGAAATAGGTGCGCCATAACGCTTCCAACGCGTCGCCGGTGGGCGCGTTCCTCTTGTCCGCGCCAGGCCCGAGCGCGAGGCGCACGCCGTCCCAGCGCACGCAGGCGCGCGGCGTCAGGATCGACCAGCGCATGGAAGAAAAGCGCTTTCTGAAGAACGGCGCTGTCGCCGCGACGATGTGATGGTCGGGCTCGAACCAGGCGATAAATTCCTCTCCGGTCTCTGTCGGGACGCTGCGGAATCGGACGAAGGCGGTCATCTTGTGCATGTCGCGCCGCACGGCGCGCGCGAGCAGATCGAGACGCGCCACATCTGGGTCAGCGGCGTTCGACATAAGGCGCGGTTGCGCGCGCAGGCGCGACAACAAGCGATAACAGAGATCGTGACGGTCGGAGGCGGAATGCAGCAACGCGCGACGCGCGAGATCCATGAAGGCGGCGGGCGGCGCAACGGGCGCTGCTTCAGCCAGCATCGGCTGCGGCGGCTCGCCGCAGAACAGATTGCCGGTCGCCGCCGCTTCGTCGCCGACGCTCCAGACAATCGTCTCGGGCGATGCGCCCTGCGCGAGCAGCGCTGCGGCGCGGTCGAAGAATTCCCCAACTTCCGCCGGGCCCGACAGCGCGATCCGCTGGAGCGAGAACAGCGCATTCATGCGGCGAACAGATCCAGTTGTTTCGCCTTCGCCTGCGGCTTCAGCGATTGCGGGTCCAGCGCGCCCGCCGGGCGCCAGTCCGACGTGACGATGAAGGGCCGCACTTTCTTCGCAGACCGCGTGAGACGATCGAGATCGACGAGGCGGATGGCCGCATGGCGGCGCGAGGCGACGATGCGATCGACCGCGCGCACGCCGAGGCCTGGAACGCGCAGCAGCATTTCGCGCGGCGCACGATTGATGTCGAGCGGGAATTGATCGGGATGCGCGAGCGCCCAGGCAAGCTTGGGATCCATGTTCTGGTCGAGCATGCCGCCGGCCATCCCCGAGGCCACTTCATCGAGCGAAAAATCGTAGAAGCGCAGCAGCCAGTCGGCCTGGTAGAGCCGATGCTCGCGCATCAGCGGCGCGGCGGCGCTAGGCAGCGCCTTCGAGGAATCGGGGATCGGCGAAAAGGCGGAATAATAGACCCGCTTGAGGCCATAGCTCGCATAGAGCGTCGTGCTGGACGTCAGGATATCGACGTCGCTGGACCGGTCGGCGCCGACGATCATCTGAGTCGACTGGCCCGTCGCAAACGAGGGCGCCGCGCGAAATTTTTTGCGGTCCTCGCGCGCTTCCTCGATCCGCAGGCGCAAGCCCGCCATGGAGCGGCGGATGGTCGGCATACGCTTCTGCGGCGCGAGCTGTTCGAGGCTCGGTTCGGTCGGCAGTTCCACGTTGATCGACAGGCGGTCCGCGTATCGGCCGGCCTCGGCGATCAAGGCGGGATCAGCGTCGGGAATGGTCTTCAGGTGGATGTAGCCGCGAAAGTCGTGCTCCTCGCGCAGGGTGCGGGCGACGCGCGCCAGAGTTTCCATCGTGTGGTCGGGCGAGCCGATGATGCCCGAGGAGAGAAACAGACCCTCGATGTAATTGCGCTTGTAGAAATCGAGCGTGAGGGCGACGATCTCCTCCACCGTGAAGCGCGCGCGCGGCACGTTCGAGGACACGCGATTGACGCAATAGACGCAATCGAACATGCAGAAGTTCGTCATCAGAATTTTCAAAAGCGAGATGCAGCGCCCGTCCGGCGCGTAGGCGTGGCAGATGCCCGAGCCCGTCACCGAGCCAATGCCCTTGCCGCCGAGCGAGTCGCGTTTTTTGCCGCCGG
>CAMFKC010000340.1 GCA_945956975.1 uncultured Methylocystaceae bacterium
GCCCTGCGCCTCGAGGACGGCGCGGGAGACGATGTTTTCGGACGCGATCAGCTCGATCTCGTCGCGCTGGCGGCCGAGTTCCAGTTCGATCGAACGAGCGATTTCCGGGTCGACGTCGGCCAGCGAGGCCGAGAAGAAGGAATTGGACTTGGGCGCGTGCAATTCGGCGGCGTTCTGGCTCATGGGCGACCCTTCCTGCGCTGGCGGGCCGGCGGCGGCCCTGAAACCGGAAAACCCGCTTCCCCGCCCCGGTGGGGACGCTGGAATCGGCTGCCGGCTGAAGCGAAGGCCGGCGTGTAGCATGTAGGGCGCGCGGGGGGAAGCGAAAGCGGGAGGATGGAACCGCCCGCGCGCAGGCGCGTTGCGACCGGTGGCGAAACGGGGTGGAGCAAGGGCGATGGCCGAGAGCGTGCGGAGTTTCTGGAAGGGCCATCTGCGGCTAGCCCTCGTGACCATCCCCGTGCGGCTCGTCTCCGCCGAAAAGGCTGCCGCCACGCCGCGCTTCCACCAGATCGACCGCAAGTCGAAGCAGCGCATCCGCTACATCAAGTCCGTCGCGGGCAAGGGCGAGACCCCCAAGGCCGTGCCCAAGGAAGATATCGTCATGGGCTACGAGGTCGAGCCGGGCAATTACGTGCTGATGGATTCCGACGAACTCGACGCCGTGAAGCTGGAGACGCGCCATACGATCGAGCTCACGCAATTCGTCGAGATGTGCGAGATCGACCCGCTCTATTTCGAACGGCCCTATTACATCCTGCCCGACGGCGACGTGGCGGAGGAAGGCTATGTCGTGATCCGCGATGCGCTGAAGGCCTCGAAGAAGGCCGCCATCGGCCAGCTCACGTTGCGCGGGCGTGAGAATCTCGTCGCGCTCTATCCCGGCGGCGAGGGGTTGGTGCTCGACACACTGCGCTACGAGGAAGAGGTGAAGGACGCCGACAGCATCTTCAGCGATCTCGGCCGCACGAAGTCGCGGCCTGACATGCTCAAGATGGCGGAGGAGCTGATCAAGAGCCGCGCCGGCGCTTTCGATCCCACGCAATACAAGAACCATTACGCCGAGGCGCTGCGCGATCTCGTGAAGCAGAAGCTTTCGTCCGGCGGCGCGGTGCCGGTCGAGGACGACAAGGAGCCCGGCGGCGGCAAGGTGATCGACTTCATGGAAGCGCTGAAGCGCTCGCTGAAGGGCGACACGCCGAAAAGCGGGGAAGAGATGCCCGTGAAGAAAAAGGCCGCGCCCGAGCGCGCGAAGACCGCGCGCGCGCCGGCGCGCAAGACGGCGGCGAAGGGCAAGACCAAGGCGAAGACTGCGAGCCGTCGCAAGGCAGGCTGACCATGGCCGCGAAGAAAGCGAAGACCGCAGCGAAGGCGAAACCAAAAGCCCGCAAGCTCGCAGCGCGGGCCGCCAAACCGGATGCGCTCGAGACCTACCGCGCCAAGCGCGATCCCGCGAATACGCCGGAGCCCTTCACAGCCTCCGTCCCGGCAGGCCACCGCCTCATCATCCAGCACCATTTCGCAACCCGCGATCACTACGACCTGCGGCTGGAGGCCGACGGCGTGCTGAAAAGCTGGGCCGTCACGCGCGGTCCCTCGGCGAACCCGCACGACAAGCGCCTCGCCGTGCGCACGGAAGACCATCCGCTCGACTACGCCACCTTCGAGGGCCTGATCCCCAAGGGGCAATACGGGGGCGGCACGGTCATCCTGTGGGAATACACGACCTACACGCCGGTGAACGGCGATCCCGGCAAAGCGATCGACAAGGGCGAGATCAAGTTCGAGGCGCATGGCGCGCGCATGCGCGGCCGCTGGGTCCTCGTGCGCATGAAGACGAAGGAAAAGCGCGAGAACTGGCTGCTGATCAAGGAGCGCGACGAATTCGTCGAGGACGACGACGGGCTAGTCGCGCGGTTTCCGGATTCGGTGAAGACGGAGCGGTCGCGCGCGGAGATTGAAGAGGGGAAGACTGCAAGGAGGCCGTCATCGCCAGCGAAGCGAAGCAATCCAGAGCCACATCGCGAGTCTGGACTGCCGCGTCGCTCCGCTCCTCGCAAGGACGGAGCGAGCCCCACCCTCCCCGCCTTCATCCCCCCGCAGCTCTGCGGCCAGGTCGAAACCCCGCCCGAAGGCGCCCCCTGGCTCTACGAGATGAAGTACGACGGCTACCGCCTGCAACTCGCGGTCGGCGGCGGCGAAGCGCGGCTCTACACGCGCTCCGGCCTCGACTGGTCGCACAAGTTCTCCGCCATTGCCGCGGACGCATTGCGCCTGAAATGCAGGAGCGCGCTGATCGACGGCGAAGCCATCGTGATGGACAATCACGGCGTCTCCGATTTTCCCGGCCTCGTCGCTGCGCTGGAGGAGCAGCGCGCCGCCGACATCGTGCTGATGGCCTTCGACCTGCTGTCGCTCGATGGCGAGGACCTGCGCGCCAGGCCGCTGCACGAACGCAAGAAGCTGCTCGCCAAACTTCTGAAGTCGCCGGCCCCCAACATCCGCGTTGCCGCGCATATGGAAAAGGACGGCAAGCAGACTTTCGACCAGGCGGTCGCCGCCGGCGCCGAAGGCATCATCGCCAAGCGGCGCGATGCGCCCTATCGCTCCGGGCGATCCGATGCGTGGCTGAAGATCAAAGGCTATCCGCGGCAGGATGTTCTGGTGATCGGCTACAAGCCGTCGACCAAGCACGAACTGTTCGCCTCGCTGCACGCTGCGCTCGAAGAGAAAGGCGAGTTGCGCTACATCGGCGGTATCGGCACGGGCTTCAGCGATGCGCAGCGCACGGCGATCTACGCGAGGTTGAAAGCCGACGAGGCCAAGGCGGCGCCGGACGCTCTGGTTGGCGACCTGCCGCGCGGCCTGAAGTTCCTGAAGACGCCGCTGCGCGCAGAAATCCGCTTCGGCGGCTGGACGGGATCGGGCCATCTGCGCCAAGCCCGCTTTCTCGCGCTCCGGGAGGATTTGCCCGTGCCGAAGACGAAACCGAAGGTGTCCCGACCCGCCGGGAAAACGCCGGCTGAAGAGGCCATCGCCAAGCCGGTCACGATCACCCATCCCGACCGCGTCGTCTTTCCCGACGACGGCGTCACGAAGGGCGAAATCGCGGCTTACTACGACGCGGTGAGCGACCGCATCCTGCGCCACTTGAATGACCGTCCGCTCAGCATCGTGCGCGCGCCTGACACCATTGCCGAGACATTCTTCCAGCGTCATCCGCTGAAGGGCATGGCGCGCGGCGTGGTCGAGATTCCGCAACACAACGACGACAGCTACATGGCGCTCGACGGCGCGCTGGGTCTGCGCACGGCGGCGCAATTCGGCGCTATCGAACTGCACGGCTGGATGAGCCGGCTCGACGAGATCGACAACCCCGATCGAATGGTCTTCGATCTCGATCCCGACGAAGCGATGTCGTTTGCGGAAGTGAAGAAGGCGGCGCGCGAGATCGCCGGACATCTCGAGGACATCGGCTTGAAATCATGGCCGATGATTTCGGGCGGCAAGGGCGTGCATGTCGTCATACCGCTCGACCGCTCGCTGCCCTTCGACGAAACTGAAATCTTCGCCGAAGGGATCGCGCGCGGGCTGGCGGAAGAAGCCCCCGAAAAATTCGTCGCCAACATGAGCAAGGCGCGGCGCAAGGGCAAGATTTTCGTCGACTGGCTTCGCAACAAGAAAAGCGCCACCGCGATCCTGCCATGGTCGCTGCGTGCGCGAAAGGGCGCGACGGTCGCAGTCCCCCTCACTTGGGATCAACTTGCCCGCGTCAAATCGGCGGCGGCCTTCAATATAAAAACGGCGCCGAAGCGCCAGGACCCGTGGGACGATTTTTTCAAGACCAAGCAGACGATACCGAAGGCCGCACTCGACTTCATGAAGAAGCGCCGCTGAACGCGCTACTGCGTCGAAACGCTGACCTCGGTAACGCCGCGCTCGACGAAGCCGAGCGCTTGTGCGGCGTCCTTCGTGACATCGACCACGCGTCCCTTCACGAACGGGCCCCGGTCGCGCACGGTGACGACGACGCTCTTGTGGTTGGAAAGGTTCACGATACGCA
>CAMFKC010000341.1 GCA_945956975.1 uncultured Methylocystaceae bacterium
CCGCAGGGCGCGCTCGATGGCGTGCCGATCACCATCAAGGAGAACATCGCCACCAAGGGCGTGCCGGTGCCGCTCGGCACGGCAGCGACCGACCTGGTGCCGGCGGCGGCCGATGCGCCGGCCTCGGCACGGGTGCGCGAGGCGGGCGCGGTGATCCTCGCCAAGACCACCATGCCCGATTACGGCATGCTCTCCTCGGGCCGCAGCTCCTTCCATCCGCTGACGCGAAACCCGTGGAATCTCGCCTGGAATCCCGGCGGTTCCAGCGCCGGCGCGGGGGCTGGTGCGGCGGCGGGCTATGGCCCGCTGCATCTCGGCACCGACATCGGCGGCTCGCTGCGCTGGCCGGCCCATTGCACCGGCATCGTCACCATCAAGCCGACGCAAGGGCGTATTCCCGCCTACAACGAGAGCGCGCCGGCCGAGCGGCCGATGCTCGCGCATCTCATGTCCGCGCAAGGGCCGCTGACGCGCTCGGTCGCAGACGCCCGCCTCGCGCTGTCCGTCATGGCCCAGCGCGATCCGCGCGATCCCTGGTGGGTGCCCGCGCCGCTGGAAGGCCCGAAGCCCAAGGGCCCGATCAAGGTGGCGCTGGCAAAGATCCCTTCGGACATGAAGGTGGACGTCTCCGTTCGCGCCGCGCTGACGCAGGCCGCCGACGATCTCGAAAAGTCCGGCTATCGCGTGAGCGAGGTCGAGGTTCCTGACATCAACGGCGTGTGGCGCACCTGGGCCGACGTGTTGACGACGGAAGTCGTCGCGCTGCAGGAGGCCGGCATGATGGCGGTCACCTCGGACGACTTCAAGATTGCGTGGAAGGGCATGCGCAAGGGCGCGAACATTCTCGACCGCGAAGGTTTCATGCGCGCGACTGCCGACCGCAATGCGCACATCCGCCGCTGGCAGATGTTCTTCGAGGATTATCCCGTCATCCTCGCGCCGACCACGGTGCAGCCGACGCCAAGCCCGCGCGAGGACACGATCAGCGAGGACCGCGTCCTCGACTTCTTCCATAACGAGTTGCGGTTCATTTCGGCCATCAACGTTCTGGGCCTGCCCGGCGCCGTCGTGCCGGTGTCCATCCACAAGGGCCGCCCGATCGGCGTGCAATTGATCGCGGGCCGCTACCGTGAGGATCTCGCGCTCGCCGCGGCCGAAGCCATCGAGAAGCGCGCGGGCATGCTCGTGCGCCATCTCTGGGAGAAAATGGAAGGCTGAGGTTTCGCCCTGCGCTACGAGCCGGCGCGTTCGCAGCGCGCCGGTCGCTCGCCGTCATGGCACGGCGTCGCAGGTGGCCTTGCCCTTCGCAATCGTCGTCGTCTTGCCGCTCGCGTCGATCTTCGTCTCGACATCGAAAGCGATGAGGCTCGGATTATCCTTGAGCGCTTTCGACTTCTTGTAGGCGGCCGCGCACAGTTCGGGCGCGGGGGCGGGCCTGGCGAGCGAATCCGGAATCTTGCCGTCGTCGACCAGGCTGCCCCAGCAGCGCGCGCCGCTGTTTGGCAGTGAGCAAGGCGCATTGATCCCGCGCCGGTAGGCCAGCGTCACGACGCCGCCCTCGGCATTGGCGGACCGGAATTCCGGCGAACCAACGGTCGCATCCTTCAGCACTGTCTTGCCGGTGCGGGCGTCGATCACGACGAAATCCGCCGCGCCATTCGCATCCATTGCCGTGAACACGAGAAAATCGCCCTTGCGTCCGGCCAGCGCGAGACCTTCGGTCTCGAGCGTTGTTGCGCCGGCCGGCGCTTTCGCCTCGCACGCCGCCTTGGGCCCGCGCACCAGCATCGCGTTTTCGGAGGCCGGCCCGTCCTGCGTTTCGCGCACCATCACGTCGGCATAGCTGGTGCAGATCGTCTTTGGCGAATCCGCCTTGGATTGCATGGTTTTGGTCGCACCGGGCTTGTCGAACACGGCGCCTGCCTTCTGAGCGAAGACGGGGCCGATGATGGCGATCAGCGCGCCCGCGCCGAGCCATGCCCCTGCCCGCAAAAGAAAATTGATCCGCATCCGCGCCCTCCACGATCTCGTGTGCGGATGGTGGCATGTCCTCTGGCCTGCGGCCAAGCCGACCCGTCCAGCGCGATCTTCGCGCTTGCCGCCGGGCCCTGCGGCCCCTAGCTTGGTTCAGACAAGAACAATCGGCGGTCAACCGCCGGAACACGTGTGTGTGGAAACGCTAGAGAGGCCCATGTCGTCGATCGCGCTCGAATCGTCGCGCCCACAGCCGACGCCCTACATCCCTCAGCCGCCTTTCGAGGCGCTCGCCCACATTCCTGGCACGGAAGGCTGGCCGGTTCTGGGCTCCACCCTGCAATTGCTCGCCGATCCCAAGGGCGAGGTCGAGCGCATGGCCGAGCGCTACGGCCCCGTCTTCCGCAACCGCGCCTTCGGCGGCCGCAGCATCACGCTGCTCGGGCCCGAGGCGAACGAATTCGTGCTGTTCGACCAGGCGAAGAACTTCTCCTCGGCGCACGGCTGGGGTCTGATCCTCGACCGGCTCTTTCCGCGCGGCCTCATGCTGCTCGATTTCGACGAGCATCGCCTGCACCGCAAGGCGCTGTCGGTCGCCTTCAAGACCGGCCCGATGAAGTCGTATCTCGCGAGCCTCGACCGCGGCATCGTCGAGGGCCTCGCCGGCTGGCGGGCGCAGGGCCTGGACATGCTGTTTTATCCCGCGGTCAAGCAGCTGACCCTCGACCTCGCCGCCGTATCCTTCCTGGGCGAGAACATCGGCGCCAACGTGGAAGACGTGAAGCGCGCCTTCGTGAACATGGTGGCGGCCGCCGTTTCGGTCATCCGCAAGCCCCTGCCCTTCACCCAGATGGCGAAGGGCGTCGCCGGCCGGCAGTTCATGATCGACTATTTCGGCGGGCAGATCGACGCGCGCCGCAAGGGCGAGGGCGAGGATCTCTTCACCCATCTCTGCAAGGCGACGACCGACGACGGCTCGCTGCTGACGCGGCAGGAGATCATCGACCACATGAGCTTCCTCATGATGGCCGCGCACGACACATTGACGTCCTCGCTCACCTCCTTCGTCTGGTTCCTCGCCAGCAACCCGGACTGGCAGCAGAAATTGCGTGAGGAGATCGCGGACCTCGGCCTCGGCAAGGACGAGCCCCTGCCCTACGAGCGGTTGGACGATCTGCCGCTGACGGAAATGGCGTTCAAGGAATCGCTGCGGATGATCCCGCCGGTGCCGTCGATCCCGCGCTGCGCCGTGCGCGACACCGAGTTCGGCGGCTTCAAGATGCCGGCGGGCACACGCGTCAGCGTCAACCCCGTCTATACGCACAACATGCCCGATGTCTGGGTCGATCCGGAAGTCTTCGACCCCATGCGCTTCTCCAACGAGGCCTCCCGCAACCGCCACAAGTTCGCCTTCGTCCCCTTCGGCGGCGGCGCGCACATGTGTCTCGGGCTCAACTTCGCCTACATGCAGGCCAAGTGCTTCGCCCACCGCTTGCTCTCGACCGCGCAGGTGACGGTGGCGCCGGGATATATTCCGGACTGGAAGCTCTGGCCGATCCCCCAGCCGAAGGACGGATTGAGGGTGCGGATCGAGCCGCTGGGGTAGCCCGCAACGCCGGGCGCCGCTCCCTCCCCTTCATGGGGAGGGAGGCGAGCGAAAGCGAGCCGGGTGGGGTGGGAGTACGACTCCTCATCCTAGCCGACGCCTGCGGCGTCGGACCCCACCCGCATCGCTACGCGATGCGACCTCCCCATGAAGGGGAGGTAGAACGCGCCCCAACATTGCGCCTTGCCTCGGCGCGCCACGCCCTCACAATATCCGCATGATCCGCGCCCTCGCCCTCCTCCTCGCCTGCCAACTGACGGGCGAAATCCTCGCCCGCGCGCTCGGGCTTCCCATCCCCGGCCCTGTCATCGGCCTCGCGCTTCTCGTGGCGGGCGTCCTCATCCACGCGCGCCTCACCGGCGCCGACCCCTCGCAGATCGAATCCACCGAGCTCGGCCGCACCGCCGGCGCGCTGCTCGGCTCGCTCGGCCTGCTGTTCGTGCCCGCCGGCGTCGGCGTCGTGCAGCAATTGCCGGTCG
>CAMFKC010000342.1 GCA_945956975.1 uncultured Methylocystaceae bacterium
GGACTGAACCCCGACCCTCCGCCGCTGGCGCTCATCCGAAGGTCCCGAAAGGGGCCTTTTTTATTGCCCGAAATTCCGCTTAAAAGACCTGAAATCGCAGGAGATGGCCATGTCGAGACAGATGACCGGCGCCGAAATGATCGTGGAAGCCCTGAAGGACCAGGGCGTCGACACGCTGTTCGGCTATCCCGGCGGCGCAGTCCTGCCGATCTACGACGCCCTCTTCCACCAGAACAAGGTGCGCCACGTTCTCGTGCGCCACGAGCAGGGCGCGGGCCATGCGGCCGAAGGCTACGCCCGCTCGACCGGCAAGGTCGGCGTGCTGCTGGTGACGTCGGGCCCCGGCGCGACCAACGCCGTGACGGCGCTGACCGACGCTCTCATGGATTCCATTCCGCTGGTCTGCATCACCGGCCAGGTGCCGACCCATCTCATCGGCTCGGACGCCTTCCAGGAATGCGACACGGTCGGCATCACCCGCCATTGCACCAAGCACAATTATCTCGTGAAGCGGATCGAGGACCTGCCGCGCATCCTGCACGAGGCCTTCTATGTCGCCTCCAGCGGCCGGCCCGGCCCTGTCGTGATCGACGTGCCGAAGGACGTGCAGTTCGCGACTGGCACGTATCATTTCGCGCGCAACATCCAGCACAAGACCTATCATCCGCAGCTCAAGGGCGACCGCGCCAAGATCAAGCAGGCCGTGGCCATGATGGCCGCCGCGAAGAAGCCGATCTTCTACACCGGCGGCGGCGTCATCAATTCGGGCGCCGCGGCCTCCACGCTGCTGCGCGAACTGGTGAAGCTGACGGGCTTTCCGATCACCTCGACGCTGATGGGGCTCGGCGCCTATCCCGCGCCCGATCCGCAATGGGTCGGCATGCTGGGCATGCACGGCACCTACGAGGCCAACAACGCCATGCACGATTGCGACCTGATGATCGCCATCGGCTCGCGCTTCGACGACCGCATCACCGGCCGTCTCGACGCCTTCTCGCCGGGCTCGAAGAAGATCCACATCGACATCGATCCGTCCTCGATCAACAAGAACGTCAAGGTCGATCTCGGCATCGTCGGCGATTGCGCCCATGTGCTGGAAGACATGGTGACGCTGTGGCGCTCTGAATCCATGGTGGCCGACAAGGCGGCCCTCGCCTCGTGGTGGAAGCAGATCGACAAGTGGCGCGCGCGCAAGTCGCTGTCGTTCCAGAACTCCACAGAGACCATCAAGCCGCAATACGCCGTGCAGCGCCTCTATGAACTGACGAAGGATCGCAAGACCTTCATCACCACGGAAGTCGGCCAGCACCAGATGTGGGCGGCGCAGCACTATCACTTCAAAGAGCCGAACCGCTGGATGACCTCGGGCGGCCTCGGCACGATGGGCTACGGCCTGCCGGCCGCGGTCGGCGCGCAGATGGCGCACCCCGATGCGCTGGTGGTCGACATCGCCGGCGAAGCCTCGATCCTGATGAACATCCAGGAGCTCTCGACCGCCGTGCAGTATCGCCTGCCGGTCAAAATCTTCATCCTCAATAACGAATACATGGGCATGGTGCGCCAGTGGCAGGAGCTGCTGCACGGCGGGCGCTATTCGCAGTCCTATTCCGAGGCGCTGCCCGACTTCGTGAAGCTGGCCGAAGCCTACGGCGCCCACGGCATCCGCTGCGCCGATCCGGCGAAGCTCGACGACGCGATCAAGGAGATGATCGACCATCCCGGCGTCGTCATCTTCGACTGCCTCGTCGACAAGGCCGAGAACTGCCTGCCCATGATCCCCTCGGGCAAGGCGCACAACGACATGATCCTGCCGGACACGGTGGAGGACATCGGCGCCGTGATCGACGAGAAGGGAAAGATGTTGGTCTGATGACGCGCCCTCCCTTCTCCCGTGAAACGGGAGAAGGTGGCCCCCGCGTGAGCGGGGGTCGGATGAGGGCCAATCGGTTTTCGCAATCGCTGCGCCCTCATCCGTCATGCTGCGCATGACACCTTCTCCCGCAAGCGGGAGAAGGGGCGCCAAGAACGCAGGATTTCTCGCCATGAACGCCGCTGTCCCCTCCTCCCCCGCCTTCCCGCCATCGCCCTATTCCTCGGCCATCGGCAAGTCGAACGTCGAGAGCCACACGCTCTCCGTCCTCGTCGACAACGAGCCCGGCGTTCTCGCCCGCGTCGTCGGCCTGTTCTCAGGCCGCGGCTACAATATCGAGAGCCTCACGGTCGCCGAGGTCGCGCACAGTGAGCATCTCTCACGCATCACCATCGTGACATCGGGCACGCCGGAAGTGATCGAGCAGATCACCCACCAGCTCGAGCGAATCGTGCCGATCCACAAGGTGACCGACCTCTCGCTGTCGAAGCGCTCGATCGAGCGCGAACTCGCCATGGTGAAAGTGCGAGGCACGGGCGAGGCCCGCGTCGAGGCGCTGCGGCTGGCCGAGGCCTTCCGCGCCAAAGTGATCGACGCGACGACCGAGAGCTTCATCTTCGAGCTGACCGGCGCTACCGCCAAGATCGACGACTTCGTCGAGCTGATGCGCCCGCTCGGCCTGGTCGAACTCTCCCGCACCGGCGTCGCCGCCATTTCGCGCGGGCCGGAGCCGATCTGAACGGACCGCGAGCCTTCAGGCTCGCACTTGCCCAAGCAAGCCTGAAGGCTCGCGGTCCTCTGGTTTTCCGCCCCGACCGGATATACATTGTATATCCGAAAGGACATCCACAATGCGCGCCACGATCGCCAAATGGGGCAACAGCGCCGCCCTCCGCCTGCCCAAGGCGGTGATGGAGGAATTGCGCCTGAAGCCCGGCCAGCAGGTGGATGTGGTGGTGGAGGGCGGCGAGGCGCGGATCACGCCGGTCGCGCCGCGCCAGAAGGATTATCTGGACGTGCTTCTGGCCGAGTGCGACCGCATCGGCTGGGAGAACGCGCCCGAAACCGTCGAATGGGGACCCGACGTCGGCTCGGAGATCATCGACGACGAGTATTCCAGGAAGCGATGAATGTTCGCCCTGGAGCCCGGCGATATTCATTGGGTCGAATTCGATCCGATTCTGGGGACCGAGCAGGCTGGCCGCAGACCGGCCCTCATCGTTTCAGACGAACGTTATAACGCTATCTCGCCGCGGATCGTCGTATGCCCGATCACGAGCCGGCTCCTGGACTGGCCAGTGGTCGTGCGACTGCCGGAAGGGATACGAACGCGTGGCGTAATCCTCTGCGATCAGGTTCGCTCCATTGATCGACAACACAGGTTGTTCGCTTTCATCGAGCGCGTTCCGGAGGACACACTGATCGCCGTGCGCCGTGTCCTCGGCGCAATCCTGACCCTCGAACCACCCGCCGGGGCTTGACCTTCCCCGTCCAAACCTTCACCAAGCCCGCGCAAAACGAATTTTCGCCGCTGCGCGGCCAAGAGACCCCAAGGAGACACAAGAAAATGCGCGTCTATTACGATCGGGATGCCGACATCAATCTCATCAAGGGCAAGAAGGTCGCCGTCGTCGGCTACGGCTCGCAGGGCCATGCCCATGTGCTGAACATGCGCGATTCCGGCGTGAAGGACGTTGTCGTGGCGCTGCGCGCAGGCTCGGCCACCGCAAAGAAGGCCGAGGGCGAGGGCCTGAAGGTCATGACCGTGGCGGAAGCCGCCAAATGGGCCGACGTCGTCATGATGCTGACGCCCGACGAGCTGCAGGCCGAGATCTACAACGCCGATCTCGCCCCCAACATGAAGAAGGGCGCCGCCCTCCTGTTCGCGCACGGCCTCAACGTGCACTTCAACCTCATCGAGCCGCGCAAGGACCTCGACGTCCTCATGGTCGCCCCCAAGGGCCCCGGCCACACCGTGCGTTCGGAATACAAGCGCGGCGGCGGCGTGCCCTGCCTGATCGCCATCCACCAGGACGCCTCGGGCAACGCCCATGACCTCGGCCTGTCCTACGCCTCCGCTATCGGCGGCGGCCGCGCCGGCATCATCGAGACCAACTTCAAGGAAGAGTGCGAGACCGACCTGTTCGGCGAGCAGGTCGTCCTCTGCGGCGGCCTCGTCGAGCTGATC
>CAMFKC010000343.1 GCA_945956975.1 uncultured Methylocystaceae bacterium
TGTTGTAGGCGATGCCGCCGCCGGTGCCGCCCATGGTGAAGGACGGGCGGATGATCGCCGGCAGGCCGATGTCGTCGAGCGCGGTCAGCGCGGCGCCGAGCGTGCGCACATGGTGCGAGCGCGGCGTGTCGAGGCCGATCTTCGTCATCGCCTCGCGGAACAGCTCGCGGTCTTCCGCCTTGTCGATCGCTTCCGCCGTCGCGCCGATCATCTCGACGTCGAATTTCTCCAGCACGCCCATCTTCTTCAAGGACAGCGCGCAATTGAGCGCCGTCTGCCCGCCCATCGTCGGCAGCAGCGCGAAGCCGCCGGGCGCGGCATAACGCTCCTTCTCGATGATCTTGGCGACGACTTCCGGCGTGATCGGCTCGACATAGGTCCGGTCGGCCATGTCGGGATCGGTCATGATCGTGGCCGGGTTCGAATTCACCAGCACGATGCGATAGCCCTCGGCGCGCAGCGTCTTGCAGGCCTGCGTGCCGGAATAGTCGAATTCGCAGGCCTGGCCGATGATGATCGGCCCCGCGCCGATGATCAGGATGGTCGAGATGTCGGTTCTTTTCGGCATGGCGTCCCGCAGGGAGTGGGGGCCTTCACGCATCAAACCGAAAAGGCGCAGACCTTTCGGACAGACTTGATGCGAAGAAAGACCTCCAGCTCATAAAAAAAGGCCGCATCGCCGGCCTTTCGCGCCGGAACGCGTCCTTGTCGAATGTCTGGCCGGGCAAGGCCCGGCGAAGTGCGCGCTTTCTAGCCCACAATGACGGCAGTGTGAACCCCTTTGCCTGCGACGCCGTGAGCCTTGCGGTGGACAAGCCCTCCGGGCCAAATGGCGCGACTGCAAGCAACCGGATCGACCATGTCCCTGCCCCGCCTCGGCCTTCTCGCGCTCACGCTCACGCTCGCCGCCCCCGCGACCGCGCTGGACAAGACAGGCCTGCAGGATCTCATGGTCCAGTGCGCCGCCTGCCACGGGGCGGACGGGATCGCCCGGGAGGCCGAGGTGCCGGATCTGGCCGGCCAGCACGACGTTTACCTCTACAACCAGTTGAAGAACTTCAAATCCGGCAAGCGCCCGCACAAGGAAATGCGCTACCTCGGCCGCCACATGACGGACGACGAGATGCAGGCGATCGCCAGCTACTACGCCGGCCTGCCGAAGCAATAAGGTTGCAGGATCAAGGGCCTGGGGAGTTCAGGCCACGATCAGCCGCACGCCCACCAGCGTGAGGACGCCGGCCAGGACCACCCGCAGCGCCCGCTCGTCCACCAGCGGCGCGAGCCGCGCGCCCAGCATGATACCGGGAATGGACCCGAGCAGAAGCGAGGCCAGCATCTCCACGTCCACCGAGCCGATCATCCAGTGGCCAGCGCCCGCCACGAAGGTCAGCGGCACGGCATGGGCGATGTCCGACCCGACGATCCGCAGGATCGGGGCGCGCGGATAGAGCAGCAGCAGCGCCGTCACGCCCATCGCCCCCGCGCCCACCGACGAGATGGAGACAAGGACGCCCAGCAGCGCGCCGACGAAGACCGTCAGCGCCGCCTGCCGCGCCTCCGAGCCGCCCTCCGCGCCCGCGCCGCGCAACGCCAGCAGGCGCTTGCGGAACAGGACCGACAGCGCCGTCAGCAGCAGCGCGACGCCCAATGCGACCCCGATTGCCTTCGACATCTGGGTCGAGTAGGCGCCGGTCCGTGCGACCACCAGAAGCGTGAGCGCAGCGGCGGGAACGCTGCCTGCCGCCAGCCGCCCCACGATTCGCCAGTCCACATTGTTCCTGATCCCATGGACCAGCGAGCCGGCGCTCTTGGTGATGGCGGCATAGAGCAGGTCCGTCCCCACCGCGGTGGCGGGGTGCACGCCGAAGACCAGCATCAGAACCGGCGTCATCAGCGATCCGCCGCCGACGCCGGTCAGGCCGACGATAAATCCGACGGCTGCGCCGGACAGCGTGTAGAGCGGCTCGATCTGCATCGTCGTCTCGATGTTTGGTCTGGCGGCTCTAGATGCTGCCGCCGTCCGTCGTCAGGCTCGCATCCGCCTCGGGAGCGCGCAGCTTCTCGGCGCGCGCCCAGGCGGCGCGATAGAGGGCCCGGAGCCCCGGCCGCGCCACGAGGTCGCCGAGGCCGACCGCGAGCGCGATCGGCGCCGATCCCGTCAGCACGAGCGCCAGCAGTGCAGTGAAGAGCGCGCTCGCGCCGAGCCAGCCGAGATCCCGCCCGCCTGCGTCCGCGGGAACTGCGCCGATTCGCGCGAGGGCGGCGGCAAGGCGCTCCGCGCCGGACACACGCGCGGCGTCCACGGGTTGCGTGTCGGATTCCACGACGCCGAGACCGACCGTGTCGTTGGTGTGCGGATCGATCAGCAGAAGGCCGCCGAGCGCCTGGCTTTCGCGATAGGCGGCGGCGACCACGTCGGTCTCGAAACGCAGCGTCGCCAGACCGATCGCGTTCATCGGCAGGTCGGCGGCGGCGCTCTCGCTGTAATCGTGCACGTCGACCTGGTGGTGCAGCGCGACGATACGCGCAGCAGCGAGGTTGGCGCCGACCTTTACGAGATAATTGCGCCCGGGCGTAAGCGGCGCTTCGTTCATCGCGAGCAGGCGCGCCGTGAGCTGGCGGCGGGGCTTGATCTGCGAGGAGGCCGCGACGATGACGTCGCCACGCGAAACGTCGATTTCGTCGGCGAGCGTCAGCGTGACGGACTGGCCGGCTTCCGCGACCTCGAGGTCGCCGGAGGGACCGACAATGCGCGCGATCGTGCTGGCGCGTCCGCGCGGCAGCGCCACGATCCTGTCGCCAACCGCGACAGCGCCGCTCGCCACCGTTCCGGAGAAGCCGCGGAAATCGAGATGCGGACGGTTGACCCATTGCACGGGGAAGCGGAAGGCCGCGTCCTGCTGCGGCGCAGCCTCGATGCTTTCCAGCAGCGCCAGAAGCGGCGCGCGCTCATACCACGGCGTCCTGGCGGAGCGCTCGACGACATTGTCGCCATGGCGCGCCGACACCGGCACGATCTGGGTCTCGACGAAGCCGAGCGTCTGCGCGAGTGCGCGATAGTCGCGTTCGATGCGGCGGAACACGTCCTCGTCGTAGCCGACGAGGTCGATCTTGTTGACGGCGACGATCACGCGCCGCACACCGAGCATCGAGACGATGTAGGAATGGCGCCGCGTCTGCGGCAGGATGCCCTTGCGCGCATCGACGAGGATGATGGCGACGTCCGCGGTCGAGGCGCCCGTCGCCATGTTGCGCGTATATTGCTCATGGCCCGGCGTATCGGCGGCGATGAAGGCGCGGCGGGGCGTCGAGAAGTAGCGATAGGCGACGTCGATCGTGATGCCCTGCTCGCGCTCGGCGGAGAGGCCGTCGACCAGCAGCGCGTAGTCGAGATCGGCGCCGGTGGTGCCGAAGCGCGCGCTGTCACGCTCGAGCGCCTGCATCTGGTCGTCGAAGACCGCGCCGGTTTCGAACAGGATGCGTCCGAGCAGGGTCGACTTGCCGTCATCCACCGAGCCGCAGGTCAAGAAGCGCAACAGCGAGCGCTGCGGCGCGGCCTCCACGAGAGGGGCCGTGGGCGCCGGCGCGTCGGCTTCGACCACCTTCAACTGAGCGCGCATCAGAAATAGCCTTCCTGCTTCTTCAGCTCCATCGAGCTGGCGCCGTCATGATCGATCACGCGGCCCTGACGTTCCGACGAACGCGACTCGCGCATTTCGGCGATGATCTCGGGCAGTGACGCCGCCGAGCTCTCGACCGCGCCGGTCAGCGGATAGCAGCCGAGCGTGCGGAAGCGGACCATCTTCATCTGGGGAACTTCGCCCGGCAGCAGCGGCAGGCGCTCGTCGTCGCGCATGATCAGCGCGCCGTTGCGCTCGACCACGGGGCGGCGCTTGGCGAAGTAGAGCGGTACGACGGGAATGTTCTCGAGCGCGATATAGTCCCACACGTCAGCCTCGGTCCAGTTGGACAGCGGAAAGACGCGGAAGCTCTCGCCCTTGCGCTTGCGCGTGTTGAACGCGCGCCACGGCTCTGGCCGCTGCCCCTTCGGA
>CAMFKC010000344.1 GCA_945956975.1 uncultured Methylocystaceae bacterium
GCCATGCCGGGTCGCGACGGGCCGGACTGCGGCGTCACCGAACGCTCGATCGGCGCGGCATTGGGCGCCGTGCGCGTGGACGGAGGCGCGGAGTAAGTCTTGCCGCCGCGGCTGCCCATGGACGAGCCTCCGCCCGGACGCGCGTAGGCGTCCACGGCGCCGACCGACAGAGCGGCCGCCAGGGCTGCAAACAATGCGAGTTTACGGAATTTCATGTCACCCTCCCCGCGTCCTGCGGCTTTGCCGTCAGGGCGCGACCCCGACAATATGGGGAGGCGAAGGGCGTTCTCGCAAGCGGCCTCGAGGCCGCCGCGCTGGAATTTGTTGCGCTCGACCGTAACCGTAGCCTACCAGGCGGCGATCACCGCGCTGACGACCATGGCGCAGGCGGCGCAGACAGCGAGCAGATCGAGCGTGGTGCGCGTCAGAACCATCTGTCCGTCTCCAATATTGCCGCCGAACCAGGCAAGACGCCGATCGATCCGACGGACTGTCATCAATTCGTTAAGAATAGGCCCGGATCATGCTGCAGCGAAGCATGAACTCTTCGCATATGCGAGAAAGATTGCGCCAAGGCGCCCAATTTTCAAGCGCAAAGCGCGTCGCGCTCGCAAAGGAGGCGATGGAGTGTTATCGCTCTTAACATGACCGACCGGAACAATTTCTGCGGACCGCGGCGCGGCTACCATCACGGCCGGCTCAAGGACGCGCTGCTGGAGGCGGCGCGGGGTCTGGTCGCCGAGCGAGGCCCGGCCGGCTTCACCCTGACGGAAGCCGCAAAGCGCGTCGGCGTGACTGCGGCCGCGCCCTATCGCCATTTCGCCGACCGCAACGAACTGATGAGCGAGCTGGCCCGCCGCGGCTTCGAGACCTTCGGCCAGAAGCTGGAGCAGGCCTGGGACGGCGGACGTCCCGACGCCACCACCGCGATGCGGCGCCTCGGCGGCGCCTACCTCGAATTCGCGCGGGCCGAGCCCGGCCTCTACAGCGCCATGTTCGGCAACGTGCAGGCGCTCAACACCCCGACCTCAGGGGCCGCCGCCGACAGGGCGCTCGCCATTCTCCACAATGCGTGCGCCGCGGTGCTCCGCCAGTACGGCGCGCCGGACGCCGGCGCGCAGGATCTTGCCCTGCAGGTCTGGGCCTACAGCCACGGCGTCGCCCAGCTCGTGCTGTCCGGCCATTTCGCCAACGCTGAAACCGACGCCTACGGCCTGATGTCGACCGGCGCCTCCAACATGATGGAAATGGCCGTGCGCAAGGCGGCGGGCGGCGCATCCGCCCCGCCGCCGCGGTAGGCGCCTGTTCTGTCAGTGCAGCAGCGCGGTGATCGCGTGGATGTCGAAATAGGCGCCGGCCAGCAGGACCAGGCCGACGCCGCCCAGCGCGACCGATCCGAAGGCGAAGACCGCCAGCGACGACAGGAGCGAGACGGACGCCAGCACGATGCCGAGCTGGAGGACCAGCGAGACGATCTCGTAGGCGTGGTATTTGGACAGCAATTCGTCCCGGTCGTGCTCGAGTTTCTTGGCCTTGGCCAGCAGTTCCTTGCGGCCCTCGCCGGTGGACGGCTCGCTCTCCCAGCGATCGACCGTCGCCTGCCAGGCGCCGATCTGCTTGTCGAGCGCGGCCCTGTCGGCGGGCTGCTCGGTGCGCGCCTTGTCCATAGTCGTGCGCAGTACGGTCTGGCGGATCGTCTTGGCCTGGAAGAAATTCCAGGTGTCGCTGGCCTGGATATTGAGTGCGAGGCCGTTGGTCTGCGCTGATTTTCCGAGCATTTCGGAGACGGCGAGGAACAGCGCCAGCACGGAGATCAGGAGGCCGATCAGCTTGGCCGACCCCTTCCCGCTATGGGCCGCATCGTGGGTCGCCTCGTGCGCCATTTCGTGAACCGCTTCCGCCATCTATCGCTCCTTCCAGCGCCGCGCGCGAATCCGCCGCGAAGGTCTAGCAGAAAAGCGACGGGTTTTTGAAAGCCGCCTCCGCGCGGCCGCGGTCGCGGGGGCGGCGAAAGCCGTCCATCCGCCGAGACCAGATGCAATTCTGCCCCGACTGCGCTACATAGACCGCCCATGACCGCCCCGCTGAACTCCCTCGACCTGCCCAAGGCGCCTGCCGACACGCGCGTCGTCGTCGCCATGTCGGGCGGCGTTGATTCCTCCGTCGTCGCCGCCCTGCTCAAGGCGGAAGGCTACGACGTGATCGGCGTGACGCTGCAGCTCTACGACCATGGCGAGGCCACGCATCGCCCGGGCGCCTGCTGCGCGGGCCAGGATATTCACGACGCTCGCCAGGTCGCCGCGCGGCTCGGCATTCCGCATTACGTGCTCGATTACGAGAGCAAGTTCCGCGAGAAGGTGATCGACCCCTTCGCCGAGAGCTATGCCACCGGCGAGACGCCCGTGCCGTGCGTGGCGTGCAACCAGCACATCAAATTCGCCGACCTGTTCGACACCGCCCGCGACCTGGGCGCCGATGTGCTGGCGACCGGCCATTACATCGTCTCCAAGCCCGACGGCCACGGCCGCCGCGCGCTTTATCGCGCGAAGGAAGCCGCGCGCGATCAATCGTATTTCCTCTATGCGACCACGCGCGCACAGCTCGACCTCCTGCGCTTTCCGCTCGGCGGCTACGCAAAGTCCGAAGTGCGCGAGTTCGCCCGCGCCTTCGGGCTCGTCGTCGCCGAAAAGCACGACAGCCAGGACATCTGCTTCGTGCCGCAGGGCCGCTACACCGACCTGTTGCAGAAGCTGCAGCCCGGCGCAGTGCGGCCCGGCGAGATTGTCCATGTCGACGGCCGCACGCTGGGCAAGCACGCCGGCGTGATCCACTACACCGTCGGCCAGCGGCGCGGCCTCGGCCTCGGCGCCAAGACGCCGATCAACGAGCCGCTCTATGTCGTGCGTATCGACGCCGCCAATGCGCGCGTGATCGTAGGCCCGCGCGCCGCCCTGCTCGCCCGCGCCGCTTTGCTGCGCGAGGTCAACTGGATCGGCGAAGGCGACCTCGCCGCCATCCCGCACGCCGGCCTGCCGATCGCCGCGCGCGTGCGCTCGACCCGCGCGCCGGCGCCCGCCCTGCTTTTTGCCGAGGGCAAGGACGTGAAGGTCGTTTTCAGCGAGGATGAATCCGGCGTCTCGCCGGGGCAGGCCTGCGTCTTCTACGCCAGCGCCGACCCGGACGCCCGCGTGCTCGGCGGCGGCTCGATCCGCGCGACGGAATCGGCCTGGACCTACGCGCCCGCATCCGAACCGCTCGCCGCGGCCGCGGGCCGCTAGACCAATGACCGCAGACCGCGCGGAAGCGCTCGCCACAATCGACAATGCCAATGTCGAGGAGGCCTACGCGCGCTGGGCCCCGGTCTACGATCTCGTCTTCGCCGCCGTCATGAAGCCCGGCCGCAAGGCCGCAGCCGCAGCCGCCTCGCGCGACGGCGGCCGTGTTCTCGATGTCGGGGTGGGCACCGGCCTCGAACTGCCGATGTTCTCGCGCAGGACCCGTCTGGTCGGAGTCGATCTCTCCGAGCCCATGCTGAAGCGCGCGCAGGAGCGCGTGGCGAAGGCGGGGCTGGCGAATGTCGAGGGCCTCATCAAGATGGATGCGATGAATCTCGCCTTTCCCGACGCGAGTTTCGACTGCACGGTCGCGCCCTATGTGCTGACCGTCGTGCCCGACCCGCACGCCACGCTGAACGAGCTCGCGCGCGTGACGAAGCCGGGCGGCGAGATCGTGCTGGTCAACCACATCGGCGCGGAGACCGGCCCGATCGCACTGATCGAGGGCTGGATGGGTCGCCGCTCCGCCGATCTCGGCTGGCGCCCGGAATTTCCATGGAGCGTGATCGGCGACTGGATCGTCGGCCGCAACGACATCGTCCTGACCGAACGCCGCCGCCTCAACCCGCTCGGCCTGTTCACGCTGGTCCGCATGGCGCGGCGCTAGAGGAGCCGCTGCAGACTTGTGCGCGCCGCGCGCGCCGTCTATAGAACCGCCAGCGCCGCCCCGGCAGCGCTCCGCTCCCTTCGTCTAGCGGTCTAGGACGTCGCC
>CAMFKC010000345.1 GCA_945956975.1 uncultured Methylocystaceae bacterium
GGCGCCGGGCGAGGCGCAGGACCTGACGATCGAGGCTGGCGGCGGCGCGCATGTGGTTCCTGCGCGCGCCCTGGGCACGGACGCCACGCATGGCGTGCCCGCGCTCCTCGTCGCCGCGCCGGCCGGGCTCGCGCCGCCGCCGGTCGAGGCGGCGCCCCATCGGCTCGACCACGTCGTTATCCGGACCTCCGACCCGGAGCGTGCGGTCGCGCTTTATGGCGGGCGTCTCGGTCTCGACCTGCGGCTCGACCGCTCGTCCCCGCAATGGGGCGTGCGCTTCCTTTTCTTCCGCGCGGGCGATCTCGTCGTCGAGATCGTCCATGAACTGAAGGGTGGCGTGTCGCAGAAGCCCGACTTTTTCGGCGGCCTGTCGTGGGGCGTGCGCGACATCGAAGCGACCCGCGCGCGCCTGCTGGCGGCGGGCCGCAACCTCTCGGAGGTGCGCAAGGGGCGCAAGCCCGGCTCGCAGGTCTGCACCTTGCGCGACGGCACGTCGAATGTTCCAACCATATTGCTCGGGCAGGAACGCCGGAGCGTTTGAGACTTGCACTGACTTTATCCTGAGGAGCCTGCGCAGCAGGCGTCTCAAGGGATAGCCGCAGCTCCATGCTTCGAGACGCGATGCTGCGCATCGCTCCTCAGCATGAAGGCCGGACAAAAGAGACAAGGGAGGACACATGGCCATCTACGAAATGCGCGTCTACCGCTGCCTGCCGGGCCGGCTGCCCGCGCTGCTCGCGCGGTTCGAGAATACGACGCTGGCGCTGTTCAAGCGGCACGGGATCGAGCCTGCCGGCTTCTGGACGACGGAGATCGGCGAATCCAATCTCGACCTCACCTATCTCCTGCGCTGGGAATCGATGGCCGATCGAGAGACGAAATGGGCCGCCTTCGCGGCCGATCCCGAGTGGATCGCCAAGCGCGCGGAGAGCGAGAAGGACGGGTTCATCCTGTCCAACATCACCTCTTCCTTCCTGAGGCCGACGGCCTTTTCGACCGTGAAGTGAAGGCTGTCGCGCATGCCGCACGTGATCGTCGAATATTCCGCCAATCTCGAGGAGGACGTTGCGCCGCGCGAGTTGATCGACCGCATCCATGCGACGATCCTCGAGACCGGCGTCTATCCGATCGGCGGCGTGCGGGTGCGCGCCGAGCGGCGCGACCTCTACGCCATCGCCGACCGGGATCCCTCGCACGCCTTCTGCGCCATCCTGATCCGCATGGGGACAGGACGCGACGAGGAGACGCGCAGGCGGGTGTCGCAAGCGGTGCTGGCGACGCTGTCCGACGTGACGGCGGAGGCTTTCAGGAAGCGCGGCCTGTCGCTGTCGGTCGAGATTCAGGAGATCGACGAGGCCGGCGCCAGCCGCAAGAACAACCTGCACGAGAAGTTGAAGGCGAAAACCGCCTAAGCCACCACAATCGTTAACGAATTGTGAGCCGCCACACAGATGCGCGCGCCGGCTCCGGCTAATCTGGACCTGCGCGTGACCGGAACGGCTTCGTGGGGGCGAACCATCCAGACCCGCGCATCAGGCGACGCCCGCGCGCACGTATTTTAAGCGCGTCGGCGTCGCTCTTCTTTTCGGAACTGCTCAGATGCTGGCGGAATGCCGGACGGCGCCCTGTTCGAGATGCGCGTCGAAGGCCGTGCAGATCGAGCGAATGAAGTCGCGGCCGGTGCGCGTCGCCTCCACTTTCGCCCCCCGCACCTGCGCGATGCCGTCTTCCTGCATCGGCGCAAGCCGGGAGATGGAATCGGCGAGATCGTCGAGCGGCCGGCCGTGGCTTTCGCAGACTTCCGCCAGGTCTACGGCGAAATCGCACATCAGCCGCTCGATGATGTCGGCGCGGAACCGGTCGTCCTCGCTCATGGCGACGCCGCGCGCCACGGGCAGTTCGCCGCGGCCGAGCCGTTCGCGCCATTGCGGCACGGCGGTCGCGTTCTGGACGTAGCCCTGCGGCATCCGGCCGATGGAGGAGGCGCCGAAGCCGATCAGGACCGGCGCCTCATCTGTTGTGTAGCCCTGGAAATTGCGGCGCATCCGCCCTTCCTCGGCGGCGGCGGCGAGACTGTCGTCGGCGCGGGCGAAATGATCGAGGCCGAGGCGTTTCCAGCCGCGCGCCTCGAGAAGGTCGGCGGCGCGGCGCTGCATCTGATAGCGCAGCCGCGAATCGGGAAGTTCGTCCTCGCGGATCAGCTTCTGGTGCGCCTTCATCCAGGGCACATGCGCATAGCCGAACAGCGAAAGGCGGTCGGGGCCGAGCGCGAGCGCCATGTCGATCGTCTTTTCCAGCCCCGGCAGCGTCTGGCGCGGCAGGCCGTACATGAGGTCCATGTTGAGCGAATGGATGCCGGTGGCGTTGAGGAGTTCTGCCGCCTTCGCGACCACTTCGTAGGGCTGGATGCGGTTGATCGCCTGCTGCACGGCGGGATCGAAATCCTGCACGCCGAGGCTCGCGCGATTCATGCCGCCGCCGGCAGCGGCCTGCACCCATTCGGGCGTGAGCGTGCGCGGATCGATCTCGGCGGCGATCTCCGCGCCGGGCGCGATATCAAACTTTAGTCGCAGGCGCGCGAGGATTGCGCCGATCTCGTGCGGCGCAAGCATGTTGGGCGTGCCGCCGCCGAAGTGGATATTGCCGATCTCGAGCCTCTCGCCGAGCGTGGCGGCGACGAGGTCGATCTCCGTCAGCAGGCGCGCGACATAGTCCTCGATCGGGCCGCGGCGATTCACGACCGCGGTGTTGCAGCCGCAGTACCAGCACATGCTGTCGCAGAAGGGGATGTGCACATAGGCCGAGATCGGCCCGGATTTCCGGCGCAAACCGCGCAGCCACGCGGCGTATTGCCGCGCGTCGACATCGGGCGTGAACTGGATCGCCGTGGGATAGGACGTGTAGCGCGGCGCCCGCCCGCCGTAGGCGGCGATGAGCAGATCGATCCTGTCTGCGCCGCCTTGCGCCTGGGGTGTGAGCTCTGCTGCCTGCGACGCCATGACGATACCTCTTCGGTCTCATCCAAATGGCTGAGGACAGGCGTAGGTCACCTTGACGCATGTCAAAGTCTCGACCTGTCGCGATATGCACTTTGGCGACGACGCGCGGCAGGTCTGCCGTGCGTCGGCTGAAACAAGATTCTCGCGCAACAGGGCAAACTCATGGCGCAAGCAGCTCAACTCGGGAAAAGGATGCGTGTCGGCGAACTCGGCCTGATAGTCGTGTTCGCGGCGCTCGCCGCCTTTTCGCTACTCGTCACCGCGAAGGCGTGGACACCAGAATACGCCTTCCATGCCGCGCTTTTCGCGCTCGGCAGCGTCGCCGCCATCATCGGCATCTTCAAGCGCTACGGCGCGCGTTCGGCGGAATGGCCGGCGCAGGAGATCGACGGCAAACCCAACTACAACTACGGCCCGATCAAGTTCACGGCCACGATCTCCCTGTTCTGGGGAATCGCCGGCTTCCTTGTCGGCCTGATCGCGGCCCTGCAGCTTGCCTTCCCGGCGCTGAACTTCGACCTGCCGTGGATCAGCTTTGGGCGCCTGCGTCCGCTGCACACGTCGGCGGTCATCTTCGCCTTCGGCGGCAACGTGCTGCTGGCGACGTCCTTCTACGTCATGCAGCGCACCTCGCGCGCCCGCATGGCCGGCGACCTCGCGCCGTGGTTCGTCGCGCTCGGCTACAATTTCTTCATCCTGATCGCCGGCACGGGCTACCTGCTCGGCATCACCCGCTCGCACGAATATGCGGAGCCGGAGTGGTACGCGATCCTGTGGCTGGTGGTCGTGTGGGTCGTGTACCTGCTGATCTACCTGTTCACGCTGGCCAAGCGCACCGAGCCGCACATCTATGTGGCGAACTGGTTCTACCTGGCCTTCATCGTGACGATCGCGGTGCTGGTGCTCGGCAACAACACGGAAATTCCGATCTCGATCTTCTCGTCGAAGTCGGTGATCGTGTGGTCGGGCGTGCAGGATGCGATGATCCAGTGCTGTCTCTTATACACATCTCCGAGCCCACGAGACGCTCATGAATCTCG
>CAMFKC010000346.1 GCA_945956975.1 uncultured Methylocystaceae bacterium
ATATTGGCGCGCCCGTCGGTCAGGACCACGATTGAGGCGGCGCCCCCGCGACGCCGCACGGCGGACGCAAGCTCAATTGCGGCATGCAACCCGCTCGCCAGCGGCGTGCCCCCGCCGCCGGGGATGGCCGCGAGGCAGCGCTTGGCACGGGTCAGCGACCGCGTCGGCGGCAGCATGATTTCGGCGGCCTTGCTGCGGAACGAGATCACCGCCACGCGGTCGCGCCGCACATAGCAGTCGGCCAGAAGCAGTTCGATGGCGCCCTTGGCCTCGGCAAGACGGTTGAGCGCGGAAGAGCCCGATGCGTCGATCACGAAGATTGTGGTCGTCTGCGCCCGTTCCACCAGCCGCCGCAAGCGGAAATCGTCCGGTCGCACGATGACCCCTGTGCGCAGGTTCGGCTGCGCGGCGCGGCGCAGGCGCTGCCACGGCGCCGCCGCCCGCAGGGTTTCGATCAGATGCAGCCGCGCGCCCGCGTGCGGACGACCCTGCCGCACCCCGGCCGGCCGGCCGCGCATCACCGATTTGCGCGCCGCGCCCGATCGCCCGGTTTCCTTCGCGCGGCCGAGGCCCGCACGCTCCACCAGCAGGCGGGACAGCAGTCCAGGCGGGATTGCGGCGCGCGCGGCGGCCAGCACCATGTCTTCCATCTGCTTGACGTCGGGCGCGTCCTGCTTGTCGTCCGGCGCGTCCTCGCTTTGCTGTTCCGGTGGGGGCTGATCTTGCGGCGGAGCCGCGCTCTCCATGGGCAGAATGGTGGCTCGCGGCGCCAACACGAGCCGCGCGGCGACCACAGCGTCGTCCTCGTCGACCGACGTGCGGCCATGCAGCGCGGCATGGGCGGCGGCGGCGCGCACGGCGAGCAGCGGCGCGCGAAGCGAGCCGATGCCGAGCGCGAGCGCGGTCTCGCACAAAGAGCTGACGATGTCGTCGCCGATGGTGGTGCTGAGCAGATAGACTTGCGCGCGAGAAATATCGTCGAGGGAGGCGGGAATGGGATCCACCGCCGCCCCGAACGGAATCCCGTCGAGATCGACGTGCAGCGCCAATCGATCGGCAAGAATATCCGGCGCGCGCTCGTCCGGCTCGACGCCCTCGTCCAGCGCGAGGATGCCGAAGCGGCTTGGCGCGATCTGGGAGAACCCCTCGCGCTCGATGCGAATTTCGCGATGGTCGTAGGCGGCCGCGATTCGTGCGGCGACGTGCCGGTCCATTGTCTCGGCCATTGCGACAACGATGACGCCGCCGTCAGCCTCGCTCAGCACGCCCGGCCCGATGACCGGCCGCTGCCCGGCGAGTGTCGCGGCCATGTCGAGGCCTCCGATCAGCCGGTCGTCGGAAATGCCGAGCGGCACACGGCGAAAAGGCATGTCGAGCGGCAGCAGGCTGCGCAGCGCGCCAAGCCATCTTTCGCGCGTCGGTCCCGCGCGCGCCCGCAGGCAGACGCCGAGCCCGTGCGGATCCACGGCGAACAGCGCGGCGGCCAGCGATGCGTCGGCCCAGAGCGCGCCGAAATCCGGCGGACCTGGATTGGCGTCGCTCATGCCGGCGCCAGTTCCTCGAGCACGCGCTCGATACGCGCGGCGGAGCCGGAATCGTCCAGCGGATTGCGCCGCATGCGGTGGCGGAAAGCGGCGCTCGCAACGCGACGGAAATCCGCATCCGCGACATTGTCGCGGCCTTCGTAGGCGGCGAGAGCGCGGCTTGCGCGGATCAGGGTCAGTTCGCCGCGCAGGCCGTCAGCGCCCAGCGCCATGCAGAGCGCCGTCGCGCGCTCGATGGCGTGATCCGACAATTGCACGGCGCGGATCGACTTGCGCGCCCTGGCGATGCGCTTGCCGATCGCCTCGTCGCGCTTGCGCCATGTCTCGACGAAGGCTTGCGGATCGCGCTCGAAAGAATCGCGGCGACGGATGACCTCGATGCGCGAGGCGCTGTCGGTGGGCGTGCGAACATCGACGGAAAGACCGAAACGGTCCAGCAATTGCGGGCGCAATTCGCCCTCTTCCGGATTGCCGCTGCCGATCAGCACGAAGCGCGCAGGATGCCGCAGCGACAAGCCTTCCCGCTCGACAACGTTCTCGCCTGAGGCGGATACGTCCAGCAGAAGGTCGACGATATGGTCGTCGAGCAGATTGACCTCGTCGATGTAGAGAAATCCACGGTGTGCGCGGGCGAGCAGCCCGGGCTCGAAGGCGCGTTCGCCGCGGCCCAGCGCGCGTTCGAAATCCAGCGCGCCGACCACGCGGTCCTCGGTCACGCCGAGCGGCAGGTCGACGACCGGGATGGGCGCGAGTTCGGACTTCAGCGCCGCGCCGCGCGAACGGCATTCCGGGCAATGGCTTTCGACATCGCCCGGATCGCAATTGAAGCGGCACCCGGCGGCCTTCCTCATTTTCGGCAGGAGCGCGGCGAGGCCGCGCACCGCCGTCGACTTGCCCGTTCCCCTGTCGCCGAAGATCAGCACGCCGCCGATAGTCGGATCGATCGCCGCGAGGATCAGGGCGAGTTTCATCTCGTCCTGGCCGACGATCGCTGAGAAGGGATAGGGCGTGCGCATGAGGCTGGCCTCCGGCTTCTACTGTTTCTTGCCGTCGGGACCGAACTGCTTCACGTAGGCGATCAGGTCATCGATCTTCTGGTCGTCCTTCAGCCCCGCGAAAACCATTTTGGTGCCTGGGATCATCGCCTTGGGATCGTGCAGATATTTCTTCAGGTTTTCTTCGGTCCAGGTAATGCCGGAGCTCTTGTTGGCTTCCGAATAATTGTAGCCCGCGACGGAGCCCGCCTTGCGCCCGACGAGGCCGTTCTGCTCGGGCCCGATCGCGTTCTTGGCGCCTTCGCCAATCTGGTGGCAGGTCTTGCAGACGAGAAATACCTTGGCCCCGGCTTCCGGATCGCCAGCGGCCATCGCCGCGCCGGTCCCGGAGGCAACCATCACGAGGGCGGCAGCAATACTAGTAAAGCGCCTCATCTTTCTCCCATGCATCGGCGCATGCCGACATTCACTGCGTCGGCGTGTGCCGACATTCACTGCCCCGGCCCCACTCAGGCGGACGCCCACTGTCCGCTGATTGCGAATTGCTGCGCTTTCGAAAGCGCCTCCGCGGCGTCGCCCGCCGTGGTGTCGGCGCCGACCCGCGCCACGAGGTCCGGCCGCGAGTTGAAAAGCGAGCCGCCCACCATGATGCCGACCTTCGGATTGAGCGACTTGCGCCGGACGATGGCGATGCTCGCGGCGAGCTTGTCGAGATTGATTTCGGAACTGACGGAAAAACCCACGACCGTCATGGGATCGGCGCCCACGGCGCGGCCGATATCACGGTCCGTATCGAAGGGACCGGGCTGGATCGCCCATCCCGCGCGGCTGAACCATTCGGATACGAGCAGCAGACCGAATGAATGCTGCTCCCCGGGCGCCGTCGTCAGCAGAGCCTGCATCGCGACTCCGCTGCGCACGCCTTCGCGCCGGAATTCGGGGCTGAGGTCGCGGACCATGCGGTGCAGGCGCCACAGGCCCAGCGTCACTTCCGTGAACGGCGAAACGTCGGTTTCCCAGTAATAGCCGAGCAGCCGCGCGGTGTCGGAGAAAAGGCCGAGGTAGAGTTCCTCGGCCGTCGCGCCCTCGCCGCGCAATTCGTCGAGCAACCGCGACGCGATCGTCTCGTCTGCGTCAAGAATGGCGTGCGTGAATTCCTGCACCACCGGTTCGCCGAACTGGCGGCGATTCGCTTGCGCCGGCGTCTCGGTGCGACTGAAGCTGCGCAGGAGATGCGGCACGACGTCCTCGAGCACGCTTGCGCTCAGCGCGGAACTTTGCAGATGGGAATTGCGGATTCTGTTGGCGGATCTCGCGCCGCCAGCACGGCCGCGCGCCAGAGGCCCGCGCGACTGCTGTTCGTCCCGGAGCGGCGGCTCGCAGGTGTCGGACGCGGGGTTATCCCCTTGCATCCAGTTATCCGGCTGAGCCATGAGCGCCTCCTGAGCGGCGATTAAAGGCCTCCGAATTGTCAGCGTCAAGCTCAGTTGACGT
>CAMFKC010000347.1 GCA_945956975.1 uncultured Methylocystaceae bacterium
AGCGTCAGATGTGTATAAGAGACAGGAATAGGCCCGTTCGATCTCAGTGCGCGGCGCCGAGATAGGCCGCCTGCACAGCGGGATCATTGCGCAGCTTGTCCGCCGGCCCCGAAACATTGATGGTTCCGTTTTCCAGCACATAGCCATAGTCGGCAACGTTCAGCGCTGCCGCGGCAAACTGCTCGACAAGAAGCATGGTGACCTTTGCCTGCTTCAGGCGTGCGATCGTCGAGAACACTTCCTCGACAAGTCGCGGCGCAAGTCCCATGGAAGGTTCGTCCAGCAGCAGGACACTGGGGTCGAGCATCAACGCGCGCGCCATGGCGAGCATCTGCTGCTCGCCGCCGCTCAGCGTGCCGGCGAACTGGTCGCGCCGTTCGGCCAGGCGGGGAAACAGCTCGAACATTCGCTCGAGATCGCGGTCGACATCGCCCTTGGGGCGCGCGCCGGTCAGGCGCGGGAAGGCGCCGAGCAGCAGATTGTCGCGCACTGGCAGGGTTGTGAACACGCGCCTGTTTTCCGGCGAGTGCGCGACGCCACGACGCGTGATGCGGTAGGCTGGTTCGCCGGCGATCTCCGCCCCGTCGAGCATGATCGAGCCCGACTGCGGCTTGATCATGCCGGACACGGCGCGCAGCGTCGTGGTCTTGCCGGCGCCGTTGGAGCCGATCAGCGTGACGAGCTGGCCCTCCTGCACTTCCAGCGAAATGCCGTGCAGCACCTGCACCTTGCCGTAGCCGGCGACGAGATTGTCGATCTTGAGCATTCTCGCCTCCTCAGACGGCAGTCGCGGCGGCGCCGCCGAGATAGGCCTCGATCACGCGCGGATTGGCCTGCACTTCGGCCGCCTTGCCCTCCGCAATTTTTTCGCCGAAATCGAGAACGGTGATCTGGTCGCAGACGCTCATCACCACGTCCATGTGATGCTCGATCAGGATGATCGTGATCCCGTGGTCGCGCACCTTGCGGATGATGGTCATCAGCTCCTTGATGTCCGGCGCGGTCAGGCCTGCTGCAGGCTCGTCCAGCAGCAGGAGCTTGGGGTCAAGCGCCAGGGCGCGGCCGATCTCGAGCAGGCGCTGCTTGCCGTAGGGCAGGTTGCGCGCTTCCTCGTTGGCGAGACTCGCAAGTCCCACGAAGTCCAGAATGGCGGCGGCGCGCTTGCGCGCGGCGGCTTCGTCGCGCGACGCGCGCGGCAGGCCGAGCGCGATTTCGAAGATGCCGGACTTGTAGGTGTGCTGGAGCCCCACCAGCACGTTCTCCGTCAGCGTGAGCTCGCCGAACAATTGCACGTTCTGGAATGTCCGAGCGACGCCGAGAGCGGCGATCTGCGGCGATTTGAGGCCGGCGAGGCTGTGGTTCTCGAACTTCACCTCGCCGGCGGTGGGCGTGTAGATGCCGGTCAGCACGTTCATCATCGTGCTTTTGCCCGAGCCGTTCGGGCCGATGAGCCCGTGGATCGTGCCCGGGCGCACCACCAAGTCCACGCCGCCCAGCGCCTTCAGGCCGCCGAACTGCATGATGACCTGGCCGACGTCCAGCAGCGGCCGGTCGCGGTCCACGACGGGCGCGGCGACGAAGGCGTCGCTTTCCGCACCGCCCCGCGTCGACATCTGCGCGCGTCCGAACAGGCTCGGCATGACTTGCGCGAAGATCTGCTTGAGGAAGCCGACAATGCCGTCCGGCAGGTAATAGACGACGAACAGGATCATCATGCCGAACAGCGTCAGCTTGTAGTCCGTGATCTTCTGCAGGAAGAGCGAGAACACGAAGAAGGCGACGCACAGCAGTACGGGCGTAATGACGCGTGTCCGGCTCTCCGGATTGCGGATGGCCGATGCGCCGCCCGCCAGCACGGCGATGGCGGCGATGCAGCCCGCGACGATGCGGAAAAGGCTGATGTCGGCGAGCAGGTTCGGCAGATAGACGATGATCGCCGCGCCAATGATCGGGCCGAGCCGCGACTTGCGGCCGCCCATCGTGACGGCGAGCAGGAAGAGCACCGACAGTTCGAACGAGAAATTGTTGGGCGCGATATATTGCTCGGAATAGGAGAAGAACACGCCGGCGAAGCCCGCGAAGGCCGCGCTCGTCACGAAGGCGATGACCTTGTGGCGATACACGGAGACGCCCATGCAGTCGCAGGCGATCGGGCTGTCGCGCAACGCCTCGAAGGCGCGGCCAAAGCGCGAGGCCAATATTCTGTTGATGACCACGATCACGCCGATCAGCGCGATGCCGCTGAGAATGAAGAACTGCGACTCCTTCATGCGCTTCGCGGACATGTCGAGGAAGGGCAGGACGTTAGAATAGTCGCGCCAGTCGAACAGCGCGGGCGTGGAGAATTTCACGCCGAGCGGTCCGTTGGTCAAAGGCACGATCTCGTTGATCAGGATCTGGATGATCGTGCCGAAGGCCAGCGTCACCATCGCGAGATAGGGGCCGGTGACGCGCAACGCCGGCAAGGCCAGCAGCGCCCCGAAGCCCGCGGCGACGATGGGGGCGACGATCAGCGAAGGCCAGAAGCCGAGATCGAAATGCATCGAGAGCACGCCGGCGGTGTAGGAGCCGATGCCGAACAGCGCCGCATGGCCGATCGACACTTCGCCGGTGTAGCCGAAGACGATGTCGAGCCCGAGAACGACGATGGCGAAGATCGCGATCGTCTGCAGGAGGTGGAGGTAGTAGGGGCTCGTCACCAGGAAGGGTATGGCGAGGACGGCGGCGAGGCCGAGCAGGAGCGGAAGGATCTTGCGCATCGTCTCAGACCTTCTTGATCGCGGCCTTGCCGAACAGGCCGGAAGGTTTGAGTGAGAGAACGAGCAGCAGCAGCACGAGGCCAGGCACGTCCTTGTAGCCGGTCGAGATGTAGAAGCCGGTCAAGGTCTCGACAATGCCGAGGATGAGGCCGCCCACGATGGCGCCCACGCCCGAAGACAAGCCGCCGATGATCGCCACCGCGAAGGCCTTGAGCCCGAGCACCGCGCCCATGGCCGCGCCGGTGAGCGTGACCGGCGCGACGAGCACGCCGGCGAACGCTGCCGACAGCGAGGAGAGCGCGTAGGAGAAGGTGATGACGAGCGATGTGTTGATGCCCATCAGGCCGGCCGCATCGCGATCGTTGGCGGTGGCTACCACTGCCTTGCCGAAGATCGAGCGCCGGTTGAAGATTTCCACCGCCGCCATCAGGAGCAGCGCGCCGGCCACGATCGCGATCTCCATCGGCTGGATGCGCACAGGTCCGATCTGCAAGGCGGCTTCGGGCAGCGGCGAGGGAAATTTCAGCGGGTCGCGGCCCCAGATGTTTTCGGCGAGATTCTTGAAGATGATGCCGAGCGCGATCGTCGCCATGATCCAGCCGGCTTCCGACTTGGTGCGGATCGCCTGCCGCACGCCGAGCCACTCGACGAAGGCGCCCTGCGCGAGACCGAAGGCGAGCACGACGGGCAGCATCAGCAGATAGGCCCAGAAGGTGCCGATCGACTGGCCGATGAGAAAATTGATGGTCGTAAGGCCGACCAGCGCGCCGATCATCAGCGCTTCGCCCTGGCCGAAGTTAAGCGTCTTGGACGTCGCGAAAGTCAGTTGGTAGCCGAACGCGATGACCGCATAGATCATCCCGACCGATATGCCGCTGACGATGAGTTGGGCGAAAATGTCCATGGAAGCGCGCTCGCGTGGAAACGCCGCGCCCCCGGAGGGCGCGGCGTCGGAAAATTGACCGGGACGTTATCCGTCCCGGCGGCTTGCGTGGATCAGCCCTTGGTCTTCACGCGCATAGCCTTGTCGCCTTCCAGATCTTCCGGATGGGCAGGCACGACGCGGCCATTCTTGACCAGGCCCATCACCGGGATATTGGCGGTGATGGCGTCATGGTCCGTGGCGCTGAACGGCTTGTCGTAGACCGTCACGACGCCGTCGATCTTGGTGTTCAGGTTCTCCAGCGCCTCGCGCAGCTTGCGGCCGTCGGTCGAGCCCGCCTGCTTGATGGCGGCGGCGAGCAGGAACAC